>NZ_SZXN01000043.1:0-29713 GCF_005281195.1 Citrobacter sp. wls613 | reverse complement strand
ATAAAACACTATCAATAAGTTGGAGTCATTACCGGCGTATTATTACAGTTTAAATTTTCATTAATGCCGCATTTTTCTCTGCCAAAGCGGGTCACCGCACCAACGTTCAGATTATTGTGATAAGGAGCACGCCACGAACACAAAATGCGCAAAAACATAAATATGGTGAATGTTTGCATAAGCGAAAATAGAATATTTCCTATTTTGAGAGGTTCAAGCTAATACTCATGATGAAATATTAAGACTATTCCTGGTTTTATCAGGTTAACTTGACAAAACCTGCTAGATTTATCATCACGACTTTTTATCTATAGGTAGTACGATGTTGCACGTGTCGTGGGACCCTGTACTGATTGGGATTTCCTTTGTAGTCGCTTTTATTGCCTCTTTTATTGCTCTCGACAGTGCGGGAAAAGTGGCAATCTCCAGTCGACGAGAATCGACCTTCTGGCGGTTATCCGGTGGTGCGACGCTGGGTCTGGGGATCTGGTCAATGCATTTTATTGGTATGCTGGCCATGAAAATGAGCATGTCGATAAATTATCATTTCGTACTCACCGCGTGCTCTTTTCTCATTGCTCTTGTAAGTGCAACGTTTGCCATCAATATCGCCATATCGGGTCAGACGCTTTCAACAAAACGCCTGGTTGTCGCCACGAGTCTATTAAGCATTGGCGTAGTGGCAATGCACTACGTTGGCATGGCGGCCATTATTGAACATGTGGCAATTATCTGGGATCGCAGGCTTATTCTGCTCTCTGTGGTCATTGCCGTCGTGGCGTCGGGCGTGGGTTTATGGCTGGCGTTTCATTTACGCCAAAATACCCGGCGCGCGTTGATCAACCGCCTTATTGCCGCGCTCATTATGGCGCTGGCTATTGCGTCTATGCATTACACCGGGATGAGTGCTGCAACTTTCACTCACGTCACGCACACCGCGCACGAGGGGATCTCCACGCTGGAACTCTCCATTTGGGTCAGCGCCATAACGATGGTGATCCTGGGGATAATGCTGGTGATTTCGATGGTGGACGCCCAACTACGGACATCACGGCTGGCAGATAATTTGCATCAATTAAACTGTCAGCTCGAACATCAGGTCCACTTTGACCCGCTGACTGGGCTTGCCAACCGCACCCAGATCGATGCCTGCCTACAGGCCTGCCTGCAATATTCCAGGCTGCATCAACACCCTTTTGCGCTGGTCTTTATTGATCTCGATCGGTTCAAAGTGGTTAACGACACCTGGGGTCATCACATGGGCGATCAACTGCTGATCGCCAGTACTCAACGCATCTATACCTGTCTTGATGACACTATGACCCTCGCAAGGTTGGGTGGGGATGAATTCATGCTGCTGGTTCCGAATAGCGGCAGAGAGGCTATCTCCAACCTGCTGGCCCGTATTGCCAATGTTATCAAAGAGCCGTTTACGCTATGTGGACATTCTCTTCGGGTGTCGTTAAGCGCAGGAAGCAGTATTTATCCTGAACATGGCGCAACGTTGCATGAGTTAAAAGTGAAGGCTGACATGGCGATGTACCATGTTAAACAGGCTGGCAGAAACGGTTGGGCAATATACACGCCGGAAATGGAGGCAATCGCAGATACGCCACCGACGTTTTTACAGGAACTGTCGCAGGCGATTGAGCGTAATCAATTCGAGCTATGGTATCAGCCTAAATATACCGCAGGCGATCATACGCTGACCGGATTTGAAGCACTCCTTCGCTGGCACCACCCCGAGCGCGGCATGCTGCTGCCTGCTGAATTTCTTCCCGCGCTTGAGGAGACAGGTCTGATCATTCCAGTCGGTGACTGGGTTATTCATCAGGCCTGTTTTCAGTTACACCAATGGGCGTCGCAAGGTCATAGCCAGTGGACGCTCGCCGTTAATCTTTCATCCGCCCAGTTTGAACAGCATGATATCGTCGATATTGTCTGCAATGCTCTCGCGCAATATCAGCTATCACCGACACAATTAACGCTGGAACTGACTGAAAGTACAGCCCTTAAAAATTTAAAGCATAGCGTCGACGTTTTAAATGCATTTTCTGCACTCGGCATCACCATTTCTATTGATGATTTTGGCACCGGTTATTCAAATATCCTGATGTTAAAGTCACTCCCGGCGCGGGAATTAAAAATTGACAGAATATTTGTCAAAGATATTAGTGAGAACAGCAAAAATACAAAAATCGTGTCTACTATTATTGACATAGCCCACTCGATGAATATGTGCGTAGTGGCTGAGGGTATAGAGACACATGAGCAGGAAATACTCCTCACCCAAATGGGATGCAGAGTTTTACAAGGTTTTCTGTTTGCTAAGCCCCTGCCCGCACATCAGATCCATGAATTGATGCACACAGAAAGCAGCGTAAAACCGATACTGGCCGCACAGGCATTGTCTCACCAGGAATCAATATCGTGTGAGACTGAAAAAGAAATATTAGTTGCCAGTCGGTCGGCAACATAGCCAATGAAGATAACGGGATTATCGATGAGCACAAACGAACTGCATTCACTGGATTTATTAACCATTCCGGTCTGGCTCGTTTCGCCCTATACCGAGGACCTGGTATTCGCCAATACCGTAGCTCGGGAGATCATGCAAGCTGCGGATTTCTCACGCCTCAGGAAGGGGGTGTTTTCGACCCATGCTCAGGCCGACTTAACCCAGTATCTCAGCGACCTGAAAAATCAGCATGACATTGTGGAAATCCTCACAGTTTGCCGGGACGGAGAGGAAATTGCCCAGGCCTGCCGTCTGTCGATCAGAGTTCTGGCTAATTGCGGTGACGTCATTCTTTTTGAAGGTATTGAAACCCCGGCGGCACAAGGGCTTAAAGCCAGTCGTTCCGCCAATTACCAACGTAAAAAACAGGGATTTTACGCGCGTTTTTTCCTGACAAACTCAGCGCCGATGCTGCTCATCGATCCGTCTCGCGATGGGCTGATTGTCGACGCCAACCTCAGTGCGCTGAATTTTTATGGTTACAGCCATGACGTGATGTGCCAGAAACATACCTGGGAAATTAACATGCTGGGGCGTCACGTCTTACCGGTGATGCATAAAATTGCGCATCTGCCTGGCGGCCATAAGCCCTTACATTTTGTCCACAAACTGGCCGACGGCAGCACTCGTCACGTGCAAACCTACGCTGGTCCCATCGAGATTTACGGTAATAAACTGATGCTGTGCATTATTCACGATATTACCGAGCAAAAACGCCTTGAGCAGGAACTGGAACGGGCTGCACTGCGTGACGCCTTAACCGGATTATTCAATCGCAGGCATTTTTATCACATCACTGAAGCTGAACAAACGCACGCTATGCCGCTGACGCAGGACTATAGCTTGTTACTGATCGACACCGATCGTTTTAAAAGCATTAACGATCTCTTCGGTCATTTGAAGGGCGATGAGGTGCTTTGCGCGCTGGCCCGCACGCTGGAAGCCTGCGCGCGTAAAGACGATCTGGTCTTTCGTTGGGGAGGTGAAGAATTTTTACTGCTCCTGCCACGTACATCTCTCGATGTTGCACTTAATCTGGCAGAAACCCTACGTGCGACGGTTGCCCGTGTCAGCCTGCCGGGCCTCCCCCGCTTTACCGTCAGCATCGGCGTGGCACGACACGAAGCGAATGAAAGCATTGATGAATTGTTCAAACGCGTGGACGACGCGTTATACAAAGCCAAGAACGAAGGCAGAAACCGGGTGCTGGCAGCCTGAGATCGCAGCCGTTAACGACTGCGTTTTGCATGGCGCTCCCAGTTTTCCTGTTTGGCCTGCGCCGTTTTGCGAAGTGCAACATAACATGCCCCGCTACCACCATGGTGCGGCAGTGCACTGCAGTACGCCTGCACGTCGTCAAACTCCGTCAACCAACGCGCCACGTAGCTGCGCACGATATTGGCATGGGAATTATCGTCTCGTCCCTTGCCATGAATAATGAGGACGTTGCGCAGCCCCTCCTGTAGGGCCTGATGGATAAAACTGAATAACATCTGACGACATGTTTCGACCGGCTGACGCAAAAGATTGAGACTCGCCTGCTGGGGATACTTTCCGCTCCGCAGCTTATCGGTAACGCCCTGCTGTAACCCCTCGCGATGAAATGCCAGCGGTTCGTTCAACGGTACGATCTCCAGAAAACCCGTCGAGAGAAAATTATCCAACTGCAGCGTATCAATACGCGCTGGCGCACGAGGATTGCGCGAAGGCTGCCAGTGGATATCAGTACAGCCTTTCAGAGGTTCAACATCCCCCATAGCGTCCAGAAACAATGATGCGTCATCAGGGTTCATGTTTCATCCTCCAGCATTTTGCGACGGTCATTATCATAACTGCGCACTATTATACCGACAACTATACCGACAACGGTTTACAGCTATTTCCAATAATCAGGCGATTCTACTCGGTGGTTTAAGTCGTGGATCTTAGGGGGTATAGCTGTGAATATCCTTGGCGTGATAAGGTGTAAGGCCGCCAGATGAAACGGGTATTGTCCCGCCGGTATTGAGAGAAACGGATGCTTAATTTACTTGAAGACACCATTGCAACACCGCTAGGTCCACTGTGGGTGATTTGCGATGAACAATTTCGCCTGCGCGCCGTCGAATGGGATCAGCACAGCGATCGTATGGAACAGCTGCTGGATATTCATTATCGCGCTGAAGGCTACCAACGCATTGCCGCAAAAAACCCCGGGGGGTTAAGCGATAAGTTGTCTGAATATTTCGCGGGGAATCTGGGTATTATTGACACACTGGAAACGGCCACCGCAGGTACCCCGTTTCAGCGGGAGGTCTGGCAAGCACTACGCGCGATCCCCTGTGGTCAGGTGATGCACTATGGGCAACTGGCCGAACAACTGGGGCGTCCCGGTGCCGCCAGGGCCGTGGGTGCGGCAAACGGTTCTAACCCAGTCAGCATCGTTGTTCCCTGCCATCGCGTGATTGGACGCAACGGTACCATGACCGGATATGCAGGTGGCGTGCAGCGAAAAGAGTGGTTATTGCGCCATGAAGGCTATTTGCTACTCTAGAATCCAGGCAATTAATGCCTTATTCATCACACTTCTACATAAAGCAACCGCAGATAAAGTGCGGTTAATCAAACAGATACAAACATTCAACTCGCTTATGCCTGAATTATTCTCTCTTAGGGGTAGGTCAGGCTTACGTGCTCACCAAAAAGATGTTAAAATTGACAAATATCAATTACGGCTTGAGCAGACCTATGATCCCGGAAAAGCGAATTATACGGCGCATTCAGTCTGGCGGTTGTGCTATCCATTGCCAGGATTGCAGCATCAGCCAGCTTTGCATCCCGTTCACACTTAACGAGCACGAGCTTGACCAGCTCGATAATATCATTGAGCGCAAAAAGCCTATCCAAAAGGGGCAGACGCTCTTTAAAGCAGGCGATGAACTTAAATCACTCTATGCTATCCGCTCCGGAACGATTAAAAGCTATACCATTACCGAACAAGGCGATGAGCAAATTACCGGTTTCCATCTGGCCGGCGATTTAGTCGGTTTTGACGCCATCGGTAGCGGTCATCATCCGAGCTTTGCACAGGCGCTGGAAACCTCAATGGTCTGTGAAATCCCATTCGAGACCCTGGACGATCTGTCCGGTAAGATGCCGAATCTGCGTCAGCAGATGATGCGTCTGATGAGCGGTGAGATCAAAGGCGATCAGGACATGATCCTGTTGCTGTCGAAGAAGAACGCAGAAGAACGTTTAGCGGCCTTCATCTACAACTTGTCCCGTCGTTTTGCCCAACGTGGATTCTCGCCTCGCGAATTCCGCCTGACCATGACTCGCGGAGATATTGGTAACTATCTCGGCCTCACGGTAGAAACCATCAGTCGTCTGCTGGGTCGATTCCAGAAAAGCGGCATGCTGGCGGTGAAAGGCAAATATATCACTATCGAGAATAGCGACGCGCTGGCTGTTCTTGCTGGCCATTCACGCAACGTAGCGTAATCGTTCTGCAAGCATCGCTATTACCCTTCTGTCACATCGCTAAATGTTCCCAATTTAACGATCTGGCAGAAGGTTCTCTTCTGCTCTAATCATCATTCATCGACTCTTTTCCGCTTTGCCCGTCTGGTATCCGTTTTCTGCTTACAACAAATGCATCCGCTATGAGTCAGTCACAATACAAAGGAATGTTATGAATTATATTCAAAGGGAAAAGCAGTGCTCAGCTCTGCAATTACATACAAGTCTGGACGCTGACCTGAAGGGCTATCAATGGGCGCGTGATCATGTCGGTCAATCTGGCGCAGCCATTTATCGATTGTATAGTAAAGCTGGTGCGCCGGAATTGTACCTGAAGCAAGGTAGAGGGACCGTTGCCGACGATATTACAGATGAAATGATCCGACTTAACTGGCTGAAGGCTTATTTACCACTTCCGGCTATCAAGCATTTTACCCGCACAGGGGATGAAGCGCTGCTACTCACAACAGCGATACCCGGCAAGACTGCGTTCCAGATGTTAGAAGAATACCCTGCTGCACAGAATAGTATTGTTGATGCACTTGCTGTATTCCTGCAGCGGTTACACCAGATCCCTGTAAGCCACTGTCCTTTTAACAGCGATCATTTGTTTCGGCTCGCATTGGCGCAAACACGAATGAATAGCGGTCTGGTTGATGCTGATGATTTTGATGATGAGCGCAAGGGGTGGTCTGTTGAACACGTCTGGAATGAGATGCAGTCCCTTTTACCCTTCTCGCCCGACTCCGTGGTGACGCACGGAGACTTCTCACTGGATAACCTTATTATTAGCCAGGGTGAAGTGGTGGGTTGTATTGATGTTGGTCGCGTTGGTATCGCCGATCGATACCAGGATCTTGCCATTATCTGGAACTGTCTCGGTGATTTTTCACCGTCTTTACAGAATAGACTTTTTCATACATATGGCATCGCAACCCCTGATCTGAAAAAGTTGCAGTTTCATTTGATGCTCGATGAGTTTTTTTAAATTGACGAGAAATCTCAACCCGTTCTGGCATCAAAGGGTTACAACGGCTAAGAACAGTTGCTCTCATTTCGTGGGATACGGACAAAAAACCGGGATTCTCCCGATTTATTGATCTGGCAGGAGGTTCTCCCCTGTTTCAATCCACATTATTGGGTTACTCTTTTAATGACAAACTGCGGTGACAGTTGTAAGGAGACCCTGTATGGCTATGTATCAAAACATGCTGGTGGTCATCGATCCGAACCAGGACGATCAACCTGCATTACGGCGAGCTGTTTATTTGCATCAACGGATTGGTGGCAAAATTAAAGCCTTTTTGCCGATCTATGACTTTTCCTATGAGATGACTACCCTGTTGTCGCCCGATGAGCGGACGGCAATGCGTCAAGGCGTTATCAGTCAGCGAACGGCATGGATACGCGAGCAAGCGAAATACTATATTGATGCAGGTATTCCTCTTGATATTAAAGTGGTCTGGCACAACCGTCCCTTCGAAGCCATCATCCAGGAAGTCATCAGTGCTAAGCATGACCTGGTCCTTAAAATGGCGCACCAGCACGACCGCCTGGAGGCGGTGATTTTCACCCCAACCGACTGGCATTTATTACGTAAATGCCCAAGTCCGGTGTGGATGGTCAAAGACCAACCATGGCCGGAAGGCGGGAAGGCGCTGGTTGCCGTCAACCTGGCCAGCGAAGAAGCGTATCACAACGCGCTTAACGAAAAGCTGGTCAAAGAAACGCTGATGCTCGCAGATCAGGTTAACCATACCGAGGTACATTTGGTGGGGGCTTACCCTGTTACCCCAATCAACATCGCCATTGAACTGCCTGAGTTTGACCCTAGCGTTTATAACGACGCGATTCGCGGACAGCACCTGCTGGCCATGAAGGCATTGCGTCAGAAATTCAGCATCGATGAGAAAGTCACGCACGTTGAAAAAGGATTGCCTGAAGAGGTCATTCCTGATTTGGCAGAGCATTTACAGGCGGGTATCGTAGTACTGGGTACCGTGGGGCGCACCGGCATTTCTGCCGCATTCCTTGGCAATACGGCGGAACAGGTCATCGACCATCTACGCTGCGATCTGCTGGTCATTAAGCCCGATCAGTATCAGACGCCGGTTGAACTGGACGACGAAGACGATTGATCACGCAGCAACCTGCCGGATGACGATGTCATCCGGCATCATAAGCGCTTAGTGCTTATCCTCTCCGCCAAGGAAATAGATCCCAAGCGGGATTGCCAGCAGAATAGTAAACACCATACTGTAGACGCCAATCATTGCCGATTGGATGGCATACATGGAAGCCGTCCAGTCAGACAGCGGGATATTGTACTGTTCAATCACCCCACCGATAGTGGCACGCGTCACCACCGATGCGGCGATGATAAACACCCCAAGCAGACACAACAGAAATTTTCTTCCCTTAGCTGTCTTCAGCTTAGCCATGATCATAGTCTCGTCCTTTTCTTGTGCAGATGAAAATATTGTCACTTTGCAATAACAATACCATGACATCAACTCACTGTCTGCTACATAAACTGCCTACGGGGTTGACACCCGCGTTATTCAACTGAAAATAGCGCTAATTGTATTATTTCTATCTCCTCATGATGAATGATATGACAGCCTGTTACAGGTAAAATACCTGAGGTTCAGGATGTCAGATGATATTTTGCTAACACGGAGTAGCCAGGGAGAATCATGATCGCTAAATTGTTTATGAATAATGCCTTTAATCTGACGGTCATTCTCAGTTGCTGTGCAGCATTAGTGCTGATGAGCGTCTGGTTTCATCGTAGTGAAAAACACTGCAAAGGATTTATATTCCACGCGGCGCAGTTTTTCGTCTATGCCATTATTATCGGTACGTTTGGCAGCATCGCCAATAACGTTATCGACAGCTATAAACTGACATTTGTCTCGCCAAGCGTGGTCGATTTTCTTTGTACCTCGTTGATTGCATTGATTTTAACCACAAAGCTCTTTCTGGTGATTAACCAGTTTGAAAAAACGCAGATCAACAAAGGCCGGGACATTACCAGTGCGCGGATCCTGTCGCGTATTATTAAGATTACGATCGTCGTCGCCATAGTTTTACTGTACGGCGAGCATTTTGGTATGAGCCTGTCTGGCCTGTTAACCTTCGGCGGTATCGGTGGTATTGCTGTCGGTATGGCGGGGAAAGATATTCTGAGCAATTTCTTCTCAGGTATCATGCTGTATTTTGACAGACCGTTCAGCATCGGTGACTGGATCCGCTCCCCGGACAGAAACATCGAAGGTACGGTGACCGAAATTGGCTGGCGGATGACCAAAATAAACACCTTCGATCATCGTCCCCTGTATGTGCCCAATTCGATTTTCTCATCAATTAGCGTAGAAAACCCGGGCAGGATGAGCAATCGACGGATAAAAACGGTGATCGGGTTGCGGTATGAGGATGCCGATAAAATAAGCACGATTGTCGATGCGATCAGACAAATGCTGCAAAATCACCCTGGAATTGACCAGAAGCAGACCCTACTGGTCTACTTTAATGAGTTTGCCGATTCGTCGCTGAATATTATGGTTTACTGCTTCACCAAGACAACCGTGTGGCAGGAGTGGCTTGCCGTACAGCAAGATGTTTATTTGAAAATTATCACCCTGGTCCAGGAAAACGGCGCTGACTTTGCTTTCCCCAGCCAGACGCTGTATATGGACAATCCTCAGCCTCAGGCTTCTGCTCATTAAAAGGCATAAGGCGCGGAACCCCGCGTCTTATTAGTCTATCAATCAGGGAAGTTGGTTGTATTCTTCGTCGGCCACGGGTTCCAGGCATTCGTTCGAGGCGCCTGGAGCCGGGATTTCCACCGCGATATGCGCAAACCAACTCGCGTTATGCAACAATCTCAATTAAATTGCCGTCGGGATCGTGAATGACCGCTTCGTAATAGCCATCTCCAGTGGTACGCGGACCGGAGACGAGGATCCCCTGCCGTTTGGCGCGCATTGATATTGAGTCGACGTTCTCTACCCCACCAACAGAGATCGCCAGATGTACCCACCCGGTGGTGTTATTGTCGGGCACCACCTGGCTCAGGCTGGGTTTAGTCATTAACTCAATCGCAATACTCTCGCCAATTTTGACAAAATAGGATTCAAACCCGGGATTAGTTTTACTGGCGTATTTTTCGTTAATCTCACCGCCAAAAAAGGTGACCCAGAAACGGGCCTGCCGCTCGAGATCCTGTGTCCACAGCGCCATATGTGCAATCTTCATCACCTGCCTCTCTCAAACACGCCCATTAAGGGACATTGACAATACCAGTCATAATGCACGATCATGATTATTATTGCTCGATGTTTATTTTACCAGGAGTTTTTATGCTCGATTATGCTGCATTCCCGGAACAACGTCAGTCGCTGATTTATCAAATCCTGCAGGAAAACGGTAGGGTTGTCTGTTCCGAGCTTGCCGGTCGACTCGGCGTGTCAGAACACACAATTCGTCGGGATTTGCATGAGCTAAGTAAAGAAGGTGTCTGCAAAAAAGTGTACGGTGGCGCCGTCATTTCTTTGCCGGAATCTGAAGATATGTCGGTGAGGAAAACGAAAAATACGGCGAAAAAGAGTAGCCTCGCGCAACGCTGTGCCCGACTGGTCAAATCCGGCAGCTGTATCTTTATTGATAGCGGAACCACCAATCTGGCGATGGCTGAAGCGTTACCCGCCGAGCTTGCTTTGACCGTCGTGACTAATTCTCCGGAAATTGCCACCGCTCTGCTCAAGAAACCGTTGTACGATGTCATAATCCTCGGTGGCCCGATACAGCGCTCATCCGGTGGAAGTGTAGGCACCACCGCGATAACCCAGGTGCAGGGCATTTTGTTTGACCAGGGATTTATTGGCGGCTGCGCAATGGCACCGGAATCCGGTTTAACCGGGTTTGATTATGCCGATTGTGAGTTCAAGAAAGCGGTGATTAAGCAGTGCAATGAAACCATTGTCGCGCTGACGGCGGATAAGATCCCCGCAGTGGCCCGATATGTGGTCGCTCAGAGCAGCGAAATCGATGTGATAGTGGTAGAGGAAAACATAAGCAAACAGTATGGCACCGCTTTTCAGGCGCACGACATCCGGATTTATACCGTGTAACGCTCTCTCTGTGACGTCAACGAGTCACAGAGGCAAATAGCACAGTGCTAAATTTCGCCCCTGCCGTTAACGCAGTGATGGCTGACAGGTAATCCAGACGAATGTTTTGCGGACTTTCCTGCCTTTCAACCACCAAATACTCCTCTTTACCTGCCGTTGTTCGTGTCGTCACGGCTCTGGCATCAAAGACTGTGCCGTCGGTGAGCACAATACGCAGCATATAGCGGTATAAGCAGGCGATCTCCAGATAATCATGAAGGTCGCAATCAACAGGGTGATACTTTTCTGTGGAATACATAACGGCCCCTGACCATTCGATCGGATGTTCGGGAAATTGCCCGCGCAACGCCCCGAACGCTTGTGTTATTTCAAGGCTTCGATAGGTGCGCCGAAGTTGATATGCAGCACATTGCCATCGATGACCAACGCCGGAACAGACTTCACGCCAGCCAACTCAGCCTCTGCCACCCGAGCAGGCTGTTCTCCCAGGTGAATGACATCAACCTCCACATCAGGGGACAGATGTTGTAGCAGCGTTTGTTCTGCGGATACGCACACCGGGCAACCAGCATGATAAAACCGGGCTTTGCTCATAATATCTCTCCTGTAAATTATAGTATCGATTCGATACTATAATTTATACTACGATAGATTTAGACTTTGTCAATATAGTTTTTAGTCGATACTATATGCCGAGGAGGATTTTGTTATGCACGATATGTCACTTTTCGACGTTATGGACAGGCTTTCTAGCCTGATGCGGATGTGGTTTCGCCAGCATCCATTACTGTCGGAGCTGCAACCAGTACAGCTCAGCGCGTTAATGTATCTGGCGCGCTGCAACCGCTATTCCAATACGCCGCTCGGCGTGACGGATTACCTCGGTCTCACCAAAGGTACGGTATCCCAGTCGCTTAAGCTTCTGGAAACCAAAGGGTTGATCGTGCGCAAGCAGGATGATCGCGATAAACGCAGCGTTCATCTGCAGTTAACTGAGTCAGCCAACACCTTACTGGATGCGCTGCTTCCCCCCACATTTTTAGTGGCAGGCGAATCGGCAATGGGTGAACGCGCGACGCAGCTAAAAGAACTGTTGTTCGAACTACTAAGAGAAATTCAGCGGACCCACAATGTGCCAGGCTTTGGTCTGTGCCATAGCTGTCGGTTTCACCAAAAAATAAAGGGTCAGGGATTTTGTAATCTGACGAAAGAGGTGTTGAGTGAAGATGATTCAATGCTGATTTGCCGGGAGCACCAGCCCCCGGAATAACAGGAAAAGGCTGGCACGAAAATGCCCCAGCCGATACCAGATTTAATGCTTCTCAATATACATGCTGCGGCTGTATGCCACATCTTCAGGGTTGGTAATCGGATACCCCTTCAGCCATGGCTTAATTAAACGACCATTGGTGTACTGATAAATCGGAGCAATTGGCGCCTGCTCCATCAGTATTTTTTCTGCCGCATTATAGTCCGCATTACGGGCTTTTTCGGTGCTTTCCATCGTGGCCTGGGTCAACACTTTATCGTACGCGGGATTATTAAACCGCGAAATATTGCCCGTGTGAGTCGAGGTTAATAACGACAGGAAGGTAGACGGCTCATTGTAATCCCCCACCCAGGAAGCACGGATAACATCGAAATTACCGGTATTACGACTGTCGATGTAGGTTTTCCACTCCTGGTTTTGCAACTTAACATCAACGCCCAGGTTTTTTTTCCACATTGACGCGACGGCGATGGCAATCTTCTGATGGTTTTCTGACGTATTATACAACAGCGTCAGATTTAGCGGTTTTTGTGGTCCATAGCCTGCCGCACGCAGCAGCGTCTTCGCCTGCGCGTTCAGCTCTTCCTGACTCATTTGCTCAAACGGTGAAGGTTCAGGCGTAAATCCCGCCGTGACATCCGGGGTAAAATGCCAGGCTGGTTTTTCGCCGGTTCCGAGGACTTTTTCCGCCATCAGACGACGATCGATAGTCATGCTGAGCGCCAGACGCACGCGTGAATCAGCCGTCGGGCCTTTCTGGGTGTTAAACGCATAATAATAGGTGCCGAGCTGCGGCGGGGTATAAACCTGTCCCGGAATATCCTTCAGTAGTTTCTGATACATGTTTTTCGGGAAGGATTCCGTAATATCAATATCGCCAGCCAGATAACGTTTTGTTGCCGCAGATTCCTGGTTAATCGGCAGGAAGGTGACTTTTTGCAGCACGGTATTGGCGTTATCCCAATAATGTGTATTCGGTACCACCACCAATTTTTCGTTAACCACGCGGTCTTTTAATACATACGCGCCGTTACCGATTAAATGACCCGGTCTCGTCCACTCTTTACCGCTTTCAACATTGGCTTTCTGTACCGGATAAAACGCAAAGTTAGCCGTTAAATTTGCAAACCACGGCAGCGGTTTATCCAGCTGAATTCTTAAGGTGCGGGCATCTACCGCGCTAACGCCCAGCGTATCGGGAGTGGCTTTACCATCGATAATCGACTGCGCATTATTGATCCCGGCTAGCGCCGCAAACCAGGCAAACGGAGACAGTGTTTTCGGATCAACCAGACGCTGCCAGCTGTAAACAAAATCTTGTGCCGTTACCGGCGTACCGTCGGCCCATTTGGCATTATCACGCAGCGTAAACGTCCAGACACGGTTATCGTTACTCTTCCACTGGGTGGCAACGCCAGGCACAATTTCGCCCTTTTCGTTTTGGTTAACCAGCCCTTCAAATAAATCACGAATGACCTGAATTTCCGGTAACCCCACAGCCTTTGCCGGATCGAGCGAGGCCGGTTCATCTTTGATATGACGCACCAGTTCTTGTTTCTCTGCCAGTACCGTACCGCTGGGTACATCCGCAGCCCAGGACAAGGAAATGCTGCTAACCAACAGCGCACAACAGGTTACCGGAACAGAATGCCGCATAAGATACCCTCAAATCTGGCCATTAAGTGAATGTGTAATTATTTGTATCGCCAGCAGGAAATGCAATTAACTTCGGACAAGAAAGTGATATTACACCTGAAAAGATAAGTGTGTGAAAACGATTTGATTATCCATACATTTTGCACAACACTGCGAATAACAATTTATGCATTCAGAGATGACTATGACCGTTACCCGTCCCCGTGCCGAGCGCGGCGCATTTCCGCCAGAAACCGAACATTACGGACGTTCACTCTTAGGTGCCCCGTTAATTTGGTTTCCCGCGCCGGCAGCCGATCGTGATAGTGGACTCATTCTGGCGGGTACCCACGGTGACGAAAACGCATCAATTGTCACGCTGTCCTGCGCCTTGCGTACGCTTACCCCTTCCCTGCGCCGTCACCACGTGGTACTGGCGGTAAACCCTGACGGGTGTCAGCTCGGCCTGCGCGCCAATGCTAACGGGGTTGATCTCAATCGTAATTTCCCGGCAGCAAACTGGAAAGCAGGTGAAACTGTCTACCGCTGGAATAGCAGTGCAGAACAACGTGATGTCGTGCTGTTGACGGGGGATCATCCGGGCTCCGAACCGGAAACCCAGGCGCTGTGTCAGTTGATTCACCGCATTCATCCCGCCTGGGTGGTCTCATTTCACGACCCGCTGGCATGCATTGAGGATCCGAGGCACAGCGAACTGGGCGAGTGGCTGGCTCGAGGGTTTGCACTCCCCCTCGTCACCAGCGTGGGTTATGAAACACCGGGTTCTTTCGGCAGTTGGTGTGCCGATCTGAACTTGCACTGCATTACCGCAGAGTTCCCGCCCATCTCTTCAGATGAAGCCAGCGAAAAATACCTGCTGGCGATGTCCAATTTGCTGCGCTGGCACCCTAAAGATGGAGTTGCCCGGTCGTAAAATGCAGGGCGGGCTGCACATCGTTCGCAAGCCAGGTCGGGCCGTCGAGATCGGCAAAGCAGACCTGCGGCGTAAGCGGCAAAGCGGCATTGATCGCGCGCGATGTGCACAGCATGCATCCCAGCATCAATGCAAAACCCTGTTCTCGGGCTTCGGTCGCCAGCGCCAGTGCTTCCGTCAGGCCACCGGTTTTATCCAGCTTAATGTTCACCATCTCATAGCGTCCGTGTAGCGCTTTCAGGCTACTGCGGGTATGGCAGCTTTCATCCGCGCAGATGGGCAGCGGATGCACAAAATTCTCCAGCGCGGCATCATCCTGAGCAGGCAGCGGCTGTTCCAGCATGGCAACACCTAAGTCAGCCAGCAGCTGACAGCGTGCAGCCAGACCTTCGGCACGCCAGGACTCATTGGCATCAACAATCAACGTCGCATCAGGAACAGCCGAACGAATAGCGACCATACGTTCGCTGATTAAGCGCGCATCCAGTTTGACTTTCAGCAGCGTCGCCCCGTTCTCCCACAGGGCGGCAGCGCTTGCCGCCATCTGTTCCGGCGTGCCGATCACCACCGTCTGAGCCGTCGTTACCGTTGCATCGAGTTCGACACCGACCTGCTCGGTCAGGGTTTGCTGCTGTTGCCGGGCACTTAAATCCCAAAGCGCGCAGTCGACAGCATTACGTGCGGCACCGGCAGGCAGTAGCTTTTGTAAATCTTCGCGCGTCAGTCCGTTTTCCAGCTGTGGGGCGATACCCATAATTTGCGCCAGTACCGAAGCATCGCTCTCGCCATAGCGAGGATAAGGCGTACACTCGCCGATCCCCTTCACGCCGTTTTCTTCCAGTTCGACCACCACCACGTGCGCTTCGGTCCTGCTGCCACGGGCAATTACAAACGGGGTGTGTAACGGCCAGGCTTCCTCATATACCTTCACTGTTCTCATTTGTTTTCCTTATGCAGTCCCGGAAGTGGATATCCGCAAATAGCGTTTGCCGTGTTAACTGTTGATGGCATAAACTAACCTCGACGTTAACTATATGTAAACAGGAAGATAACCATGTCACAAACCGTTCATTTCCAGGGCAACCCGGTTGCCGTTGCCGGCTCCATTCCTCAGGCAGGTAGCAAAGCGCAGGCTTTTACCCTTGTGGCTAAAGACCTGTCCGACGTTACGCTGGGCCAGTTTGCCGGCAAGCGCAAAGTGCTGAATATTTTCCCAAGCATCGATACCGGCGTCTGTGCGGCATCGGTACGTAAGTTTAACCAACTGGCGACAGAAATCGACAATACTGTCGTACTGTGTATCTCAGCCGACCTGCCATTCGCCCATTCTCGCTTTTGTGGCGCGGAAGGTCTGAGCAACGTGATCACTCTGTCCACCCTGCGTAACGCGGAATTCCTGAAAAACTACGGCGTTGAAATCGCCGAAGGCCCACTGAAGGGCCTGGCCGCGCGTGCCGTGGTGGTTATCGACGAGAATGACAACGTCATTTTCAGCCAGCTGGTGAATGAAATCACCAACGAGCCAGACTATGCTGCCGCTCTGGACGTACTGAAAGCCTAAGTCGCCCTAAAGCAAAAAGCCTCCATTCGGAGGCTTTTTCATCTACGTATTACTCTTCGCTTTTTTTCTGCTGACTCAGACCGTATTCACGTAACTTATTGGCGATTGCCGTATGCGAAACACCAAGTCGTTTGGCCAGTTTGCGCGTACTGGGATAATTCATATACAGCTGCGTCAGGACAGAGCGCTCGAAGCGGCTGGTAATTTCATCCAGCGACCCTTCCATCACCTCTTCCCCCACAGCTACCGTCGCCGCATCATAATCCGGTAATAAGATATCCTGTGGCCGCAGTTCGTACCCTTCAAGCTGGGTTAATGCCCGGTAGATAGCATTTTTCAACTGGCGCACGTTACCCGGCCAACCGTAGCGGGTTAACACCGTACTGAGATCGGCGGACAGTTTCGGGCGCGGCACGCCCTGTTCGTCGGCAAAACGCGCCACAAACAGCTCGGTGAGCGGCATAATGTCTTGCGGACAATCGCGCAACGGCGGCAGGTTGAGCGTCAGTACATTCAGACGATAATAGAGATCTTCGCGGAACAAACCTTTCTGTACCAGCTCCACCAGATTTTTTTGCGTGGCGCAAATCACACGGACATCAACGTGAACCTCATGATCTTCGCCGACGCGGCGGAAGGTCCCGTCATTAAGAAAACGCAGCAATTTGGTCTGCATGCTCGGCGACATTTCGCCAATTTCATCCAACAGTACTGAACCACCGTTAGCCTGCTCAAAGAAACCTTTTTTACCTTCCCCCGCATGACCAAACAGCTCGCTTTCTACCGCATCTTCAGGGATCGACGCACAATTCAGCGCCAGATAAGGTTTCGCCGCTCGCGGGCTTGCCAGATGGCAGGCATGGGCAAACAGATCTTTCCCCGTCCCGGTATTGCCGGTAATCAGCAGCGGCGCACTCAGCATGGCCAGTTTACGCGCCTGTTCTACCACGTGTTTCATTTTGGCGCTGACAGCAATAATCTGGCTAAAGGCGCTCAGGTCCTGGGTGGTCATGTTTTGCAACTGACGCCCCATGCGGATGGTGGAACGCAGCATCACCACCGCGCCGGTTAACATCTGTTCCTGATTTTCGCCCTGCAAATGGACAGGGGTTATTTCCATCAGGAAATTCTGTCCATTAATGACGACATGCTCGCTGTGGGAATCCTGCGGATTGCTCTCCAGCCAGCGCTGGAAGTTAAAGCCATTGATGAGTTGCGCCGCCGTGTGGTTGCGCATACGATCCTGAGTGTGGGCAAAAAGCTGGCAGCTCGCCGGGTTCGCCATCTCCACTTTGCTTTTCATGTCCAGTGAAAGGACCGGTTCAGGCAGCGCCTCAAGCAGCGCGCTCAGCGCCAGGTGTTCGCGTTCAGAAGGCATCCAGGGCACGGTGCGCACATCCGTAACACCGGCAATACGGCGGATTTCAGCCATCAGGCTGCTGAAGTTGGTGAACTCCAGTTCCGCAAAATTAAGGTAGATTCGCCCGATGGGGTCGATCTCGATACCGCGTAAGTCAATGCCTCGAAGCACCAGTAAATCGAGTAATTCGCGGGTCAGACCAAGTCGGTCTTCACAAAACACTTCCAGACGCATGGGAACCTTCACCTAAACAAGGGATCATGTGATAGATGATAAGCCAGTATTTCGTTAGCAGGAAGGACTCTGTCAACAAATATTGACAGCACGCTGGAAAATTAGGCGCCGGGGCGTAAAGTTATACGATCGGCGCCCATTTTTACTCAGCTTTCACGCGCAGGTTTATTCTTTTGTACGGTCTCTTTGACCTGAGTGATCAGCTGGCGACGGAAATCACCGAGACGCGGTTTATCATCGTCAATCCACGGCAGCGGACGACACAGTTCCATCGCTTTAATCCCCAGACGCGCCGTTAACAACCCGGCGCCAATGCCCTGGGCAGCACGCGTGGATAAACGTGCAGCCAGATCCTGCGACATCCAGTCCATACCGACTTCACGAACCAATTCACTGGCCCCGGCAAAGGCAATATTCAGCAGCACCAGGCGGAACAGGCGCAAGCGGCTGTAATAGCCCAGTTCGATGCCGTATAGCGTCGCAATACGGTTAATCAATCGCAGATTTCGCCAGGCGATAAATGCCATGTCCACCAGCGCCAGCGGGCTGACCGCGATCATCAACGTAGATTCTGCCGCTGAGCGGCTGATTTCACGTCGCGCCTGCGCATCCAGCACAGGCTGCACCAGATGAGCATACAGACTCACCACTTCACGATCGTTTTGCGTTTCGTGTATAGAGGCATACCAGCGCTGTAGCGCCGGATGAGACTGGTCGATACCCGCCTGCTGTGCCAGCTTTTCACAAAACGCGCGCCCTTTGCCGGCGCCATGGCTATGCAACAAATCCCGCGCTTCATCACGCTCGTGCGCGCGCTGGCGTAAACGCCACAGCCGACGCCACTCCGTTGCCACCGAACCGACACCGGCGCCAACGATCAGCGCCCCGGCGACACACCCGCCCAGCGCAACCCAGTCCTGCGTTTGCCAGGCATTCATCGTCCACTGCACACCCTGTGCGACCACGCTGACGCCAAACAATGCCAGTCCGCTCATCACCATTTTGCGCCACAGGCTACGCTTAGGACGTAAAGCAGCATCAATGACCGCTTCAGCTTGTCCTTCATCTGCCAGCGGCTCGTCAAGTTGAGCCGGAGAAAAAGTCTGCGCTTGCGTATCGTCGAACATCTGCTGCGCTTTAAAGGCCGGACGTTGATCAACGTCCAGCGGTCCTGAGAAATCGATACGCGGTTTTAACGGCTCGCTCATCGCAATTTATCTCCTATTAAAAACTCCAGCGCGGCATCAAGACGAATGTGCGGTAAGGGCTTATCCACATCCATGACCTGCGGACGAAACGCTTCAAACTGAAAGCCCTGACTGTCCCAAAACGCCTGACCCGGTAAGCGTGCTGGCACCTCTCCCGGATAGACGGTTAGCGGCGCGCCGTCGCTCAGGCGGTTCCCCCGCAGTGCCGGGATCTTCTCGCCTTTCACATCGATCAATCCGCTGGTAGTGGCCTGTACCGACGCCAGCCCCAGACAATCCATGCTGATGCCTTCAAAGGCGGCATTTTGCCAGGCGTCCTGGATCAGTTGCTGCAGTAGCGACACCATGTTGGCATGCTGATCGACCGTCACGTGGTCGGCTTTGGTAGCGGCAAACAGTAACTTGTCGATCACCGGTGAGAACAACCGCCGGAACAATGTACGCTGACCATAATGGAAGCTTTGCATCAATTGCGTGAGCGCCAGACGCATATCGTTAAACGCCTGTGGTCCGCTATTGAGCGGTTGCAGGCAGTCAACCAGCACAATCTGACGGTCAAAGCGCAGGAAGTGATTCTTATAAAACCCCTTCACCACTTTCTCGCAGTAGTAATTGAATCGATCGCGCAGCATGCCAGCGTTGGTGTGTTTATCAGCCTGCGCCAGTTTCGATTCGCCATACGCGTCAACATCCGGCCACGGGAAAAACTGCAGCGCGGGTGCGCCCGCCATATCGCCCGGCAGAACAAAGCGCCCCGGCTGAATAAAATGCAGGCCCTGCTGCTTACACTGATGCAAATAATCCGTCCAGGCGGCGGCAATCTCCGCCAGACGATTTTCATCGGCGGGCGCTAAGGGATCTAACCCCTGACTTAACTGCCGCCATTTTGCCGACCATTCTGCCCGCTGGCCCTGCAATAATCCGGTCATTTGCCGCGACCAGCTCAGGTAATCCTGTGCCAGCATCGGCAAATCAAGCAGCCATTCGCCCGGATAATCGACGATCTCCAGATATAACGTGGAGGTGTCTTTAAAGTGGCGCAGCAATGAGTCATTGGACTTATAACGCAGCGCCAGACGAATCTCACTCACGCCGCGCGTCGGTGTCGGCCAGGTCGGCGGAGCACCGTACAGCTGGGCCAGCCCTTCATCATAGGTAAAGCGCGGAATGCCAAAGTCGCGTTGTGGAACCCGTTTAACGCCGAGCAGACGCTCTTCGCGCACCGCGCTGAGCAGCGGCAGACGAGCGCCGGCATGAATATTGAGTAATTGGTTCACCATCGCGGTGATAAACGCGGTCTTACCACTGCGGCTAAGCCCGGTGACAGCCAGACGCAGATGCCTGTCCACGCCGCGATTCACCAGCGAATTGAGTTCATTTTTGAGTCGCTTCATCGCCATCCCGTTATGCTGAAGGAGCCGTAGAAAATATAACAAACTGGAAGTAAAGATAGGGGGGTAATTCTTATTTATCAACTACCTGAGGTCTAGCAGGCGACAAAAAATAATGTCGCCCGAAATAGATGTACATTGCGCGATTATTTGTTTTCTACTTTCGGAAGATCAATGCTTTTGATCCCCCCTTCATTTGTGACCTGCGTGTATCCCATCTCGGTAAGCATATCTTTCGCCTGTCCCGATTGCCGCCCGGAGTTGCAGTACAGTTTCACGGTGTCGGTCTTATCCGGAACCTCGGACGCGATGTGCGCTTTGAGATCTTTTAAGGGAATGTTGACGGCTCCCTGAACATGCTCCTGCTGGTATTGCTCAGGTACGCGGACATCAATCCAATGTTCCGCGGCAAAAACCGGCATACCGATGAGCAACGCTAGCGCGAATACCCCTTTTCTCAACATAGTATCGTCCTGTTAAATGACCTAATTTCATCTAACACTATATAACTGATCTTAAGAAAATATTGCGAGCGCACTATCACTGACCATAACGGCGGGATATTTTTTTGGCGACCTTGTTCAATAAAGGTTCAAGCATCAAAACCAGCAACATTTTTAGCGGGCGACGGGCGACGGATTTTACCGCCCACCCGGCGACGCCCGCCGGGCCGTAGCGAAGTGCCGTAAACAGAACCAGCTTACCTGCTAATTTAACGCTAGGCTTTACCCTCTGCCCGGCACGTTGCCAGCGATTGTTCATCTCATTCCTCACAGTTGACGGAAGCGGCTACGCAATGTGAAGGTATCTGACGTCACATAACGCTCCATATCCCGCAAACGATTTTCACTGGCCGCGAGTTCGCGGTCGACGGCATCCAACAGTTCCCCGCTGGACGGTTGCTGTTCACCGGTTGCGACATTGTCCGGCATTGGGTCCAGCACAAAAGTCAGTACGATATAGGCCACCAGGGTGAAAAAAGCCAGGCCGAAGAAAATCGACAGTACTACCAGAATTCGCACCAGCTTCACCGGCACGTCGAGATACTGCGCGATGCCTGCGCAGACCCCCTTCACCATGCCCTGCTGCGGAATACGCCACAACTTTTTGTTCAGGTTAACGCCTCCCATTAGCGGTCCCTCCAGTTAGGATGTTCAGCATCCAGAATGTCTTCCAGCGTCTGAATACGCTCACGCATGCGCTGCGTTTCAGCGTTCAGCTCCACTAAACGCTGCTGTTCGTTCTGCGACAATTCGCCACGACTGGAACGGTTGCTGTAATGCAGCCATAACCAAATCGGTAAAACAAACAGCACAAAGATGGTTAACGGGATGGCCAGAAATAGCGCGCTCATGAGTACTCCTTACAGGTGATGAGCGGCGGCGCGTTCGGGCGCCGCCAGATATTATTATTGCTTGTCTTGCTGCATTTTGGCTTTCAGTTGCGCCAACTGCTCGCTAATTTCATCATCCGCTTTCAGGTCGGCGAATTGCTGATCCAGCGATTTTTGCTTACCAAAGTTATGGCTTTCAGCTTCAGCTTCCATATGGTCGATACGACGCTCAAAAGACTCAAAGCGCGCCATGGCTTCATCGAGCTTACCGCTGTCCAGTTGACGACGAACATCACGTGAAGAACTGGCGGCCTGATGACGCAGGGTCAATGCCTGCTGACGAGCACGGGTTTCACTGAGTTTATTTTCCAGCTCGCCAATCTCTTTTTTCATGCGTGACAGCGTGTCATCAACCAGCGTCACTTCATGTTCCAGCGAGGCGATCAGATCGGTAAGCTTCTGCTTTTCAATTAAGGCAGAGCGCGCCAAATCTTCTTTCTCTTTACGCAGCGCCAGTTCTGCTTTTTCCTGCCACTCAACCTGTTGCGCTGTGGCCTGTTCAATACGGCGGGATAGCTGTTTCTTTTCCGCCAGCGCACGTGCCGAGTTCGAACGCACCTCAACCAACGTGTCTTCCATTTCCTGAATCATTAACCGCACCAGCTTCTGCGGATCTTCAGCCTTTTCCAGCAACGCATTGATGTTGGCGTTCACGATGTCGGCAAAACGAGAAAAAATACCCATAATGTAATCCTCACTGATAGTTCTGATATCGGGCGATGCCCTGCTGCTGGATTAATGCAGATTGCGTGCCAACTTTATAACCACTTGATTATAAAAATAATAGTTAATTTTACCTGATAGCGAAATTAGGGTACATTGGTGAATAACACTAACAAATAGTGAATTTCATCATGACCGGATACAAAGACAACCTTCTCGGCGAAGCCAACAGTTTCATCGAGGTGCTTGAGCAAGTTTCTCAGTTGGCACCGCTGGATAAACCGGTACTGGTGATCGGTGAGCGCGGCACGGGCAAAGAGCTGATCGCTAACCGCCTGCATTACCTCTCTTCGCGCTGGCAAGGGCCGTTTATTTCGCTGAACTGTGCGGCGCTCAATGAAAACTTACTCGATTCAGAACTGTTCGGTCACGAAGCCGGCGCCTTTACCGGCGCACAAAAACGTCATCCCGGACGCTTTGAACGCGCTGATGGCGGGACGCTGTTTCTTGATGAACTGGCCACCGCCCCGATGCTGGTACAGGAAAAACTGCTACGGGTGATTGAATACGGGGAACTCGAACGTGTTGGCGGCAGCCAACCGCTGCAGGTTAACGTGCGCCTGGTCTGCGCCACCAACGCCGATTTACCGCGGATGGTTAATGAAGGGACGTTTCGCGCGGACCTGCTCGACAGGCTGGCCTTCGATGTGGTGCAACTTCCCCCGTTGCGGGAGCGTCAAAGCGACATCATGCTAATGGCCGAGCACTTTGCCATCCAAATGTGCCGGGAAATTGGCTTACCACTGTTTCCAGGCTTTAGCGCACAGGCCAGGGATACTCTGCTGCACTACCGTTGGCCGGGCAATATTCGTGAGCTGAAAAACGTCGTCGAGCGCTCTGTTTACCGCCACGGCACCAGCGAATTTCCACTGGATGAAGTCGTGATTGACCCTTTCAAACGCCACACCGTACAACCTTCGGAGCAGGAAACGCATCCCGCGCCGGTGACACTGCCGCTGGATCTACGTGAATTCCAGCAGCAACAAGAAAAAGCATTTCTGCAAACCAGCTTGCAGCAGGCAAAGTTTAATCAGAAAAAGGCGGCAGAATTACTCGGGCTGACCTACCACCAGCTGCGGGCATTGCTCAAAAAACATCAGATTTAGCGGTTCCTTGACCTGAATCGCACACATTTACGCCAGTTACCTGCAGACATTTTTACCTGACGGGCCGTTGTGCGATACACTTTGCAGATCGACTCTAAAAACCTTAAAAATTATGCGCCTGGTTTTATCATCTCTGATTGTGATGGCTGGACTTCTGAGTGGTCAGGCTGCTGCCGCGCCTGAGCAGACCACGCACGCTGATATTCGTGACAGCGGCTTTGTCTATTGCGTCAGCGGACAGGTCAATACGTTCAACCCACAGAAAGCGAGCAGTGGACTGATCGTCGACACGCTTGCCGCCCAACTTTATGACCGTCTGCTTGATGTGGATCCTTACACCTATCGCCTGGTGCCAGAACTGGCCGAAAGCTGGGAGGTGCTGGATAACGGCGCAACGTACCGCTTCCACCTGCGTCGTGACGTGCCATTTCAAAAAACCACCTGGTTCACCCCTACTCGTAAACTGAATGCAGACGATGTGGTGTTTACCTTCGAGCGAATCTTTGACCGCCAGCATCCGTGGCACAATGTTAACGGCAGCAACTTCCCCTACTTTGATAGCCTCCAGTTCGCCGATAATGTGCAAAGCGTGCGCAAGTTGGACAGCCATACCGTTGAATTTCGCCTGACTCAACCGGATGCGTCTTTCCTGTGGCATCTGGCCACGCATTACGCGTCGGTTATGTCAGCGGAATACGCGGGGCAGTTGGCAAAACAGGATCGCAAGGAATTACTGGACCGACAGCCTGTCGGTACCGGTCCGTATCAGCTTTCGGAAAATCGTGGCGGGCAATATATTCGCCTGCAGCGTCACGACGCGTTCTGGCGCGGGAAACCCTTAATGCCGCAGGTCGTCGTTGATCTCGGTTCTGGTGGAACCGGGCGCTTATCGAAACTGCTCACCGGTGAATGCGACGTGCTGGCCTGGCCTGCTGCCAGTCAGCTCAGCATCTTACGTGATGACCCACGTTTGCGCCTGACGCTGCGCCCTGGGATGAACATTGCTTACCTGGCTTTCAATACCAATAAACCCCCGTTGAACAACCCGGCAGTGCGTCATGCACTGGCGTTGGCAATCAACAACCAGCGGCTGATGCAGTCGATCTATTACGGTACAGCAGAAACCGCCGCATCTATTTTGCCGCGCGCCTCGTGGGCGTATGACAACGAAGCTAAAATTACAGAATACAATCCGGCAAAATCTCGCGAGCAGTTAAAAGCGCTGGGGCTGGAGAACCTGACGTTACAGCTTTGGGTACCAACCAGCTCCCAGGCCTGGAACCCCAGCCCGCTGAAAACCGCCGAGCTTATTCAAGCGGACATGGCGCAGGTTGGCGTGAAAGTGAAGATTATTCCGGTGGAAGGTCGTTTTCAGGAGGCGAGATTAATGGATATGAACCATGATCTGACGTTGTCCGGTTGGGCGACAGACAGTAACGATCCTGACAGTTTTTTCCGTCCGCTGCTTAGCTGTGCCGCCATCAACTCGCAGACCAACTTTGCCCATTGGTGTGATCCGGAGTTTGACAGCGTTCTGCGCAAAGCGCTGTCATCGCAGCAGCTCTCGTCACGCATTGATGCCTATGACGAAGCGCAAACGATCCTGGCACGAGAGCTACCCATCCTGCCGCTGGCCTCTTCACTGCGTTTGCAGGCCTATCGCTATGACATCAAAGGCCTGGTACTCAGCCCATTCGGTAATGCCTCCTTTGCCGGCGTATCCAGGGAAAAGAAAGATGAGGTGAAAAAACCATGATTATCTTTACCCTGCGTCGCTTTCTATTGCTCCTGGTCACCCTGTTCTTCCTGACGTTTATCGGGTTCAGCCTGAGTTATTTTACCCCCCATGCTCCTCTGCAGGGTGCGTCGCTGTGGAATGCGTGGGTATTCTGGTTCAATGGCCTCATCCACTGGGATTTCGGTGTATCCAGCATTAACGGACAACTGATCTCGGAACAGTTGAAAGAAGTGTTCCCTGCCACAATGGAATTGTGCGTTCTCGCCTTCGGTTTTGCGCTAATGGTCGGTATCCCGATTGGCATGCTGGCGGGGATCACACGCAATAAATGGCCGGATCGATGCATTAGTGCCTTTGCCCTGATGGGTTTTTCCATCCCGGTTTTTTGGTTAGCACTGTTGCTGACGCTGTTCTTCTCGTTAACGCTCGGGTGGCTGCCCGTGTCTGGCCGTTTTGATCTGCTTTATGAAGTCAAACCTGTTACCGGTCTTGCCATCGTCGACGCGTGGCTTTCCGACTCGCCGTGGCGCGATGAAATGCTGGTCAGCGCAATACGCCACATGGTGCTGCCGGTGTTAACGCTCTCCGTTGCGCCAACGACCGAAGTCATTCGCCTGATGCGTATCAGTACCATCGAGGTGTTCGATCAAAATTACGTAAAAGCGGCGGCCACTCGCGGCCTGTCACGGCTGACCATTTTGCGTCGCCACGTACTGCATAATGCCCTACCGCCGGTAATCCCGCGTCTTGGTCTCCAGTTTTCCACCATGCTGACGCTGGCGATGATCACCGAAATGGTCTTTAGCTGGCCAGGCCTTGGCCGCTGGCTGATCAACGCCATTCGCCAGCAGGATTACGCCGCAATTTCAGCCGGCGTGATGGTGATTGGCTCACTGGTCATTATCGTAAACGTGATCTCTGATATTTTGGGTGCCATGGCTAACCCTCTGAAACATAAGGAATGGTATGCCTTACGATAGCGTATACAGCGAAAAGCGCCCACCTGGCACGCTGCGTACCGCGTGGCGCAATTTTTATGGCGATGCGTCTGCAATGGTCGGTCTGTATGGCTGTGCGGGACTGGCCATACTGTGTGTTTTCGGTGGCTGGTTTGCGCCTTATGGTATCGATCAGCAATTCCTGGGTTATCAACTGCTCCCGCCTTCCTGGTCGCGTTATGGCGAGGTGTCATTCTTCCTTGGGACCGACGATCTGGGACGTGACGTATTAAGCCGCCTGCTGAGCGGTGCAGCTCCCACTGTCGGCGGCGCATTTGTTGTCACGCTCGCCGCCACGATATGTGGTCTGGTATTGGGGGTTTTAGCCGGGGCAACCCACGGTTTACGCTCGGCAGTGTTGAACCATATTCTCGATACCCTGCTCTCGATCCCGTCGCTGCTGCTGGCGATCATTGTGGTGGCGTTTGCTGGCCCCCATCTGACGCACGCGATGTTTGCCGTCTGGCTGGCGCTGTTGCCACGCATGGTGCGCTCTGTCTATAGCATGGTGCATGACGAGCTGGAAAAAGAGTATGTCATTGCTGCCCGACTGGATGGTGCCTCCACGCTCAACATTCTGTGGTTTGCGATTTTGCCCAATATTACCGCTGGGCTTATCACTGAAATCACCCGCGCTTTGTCGATGGCGATTCTGGATATTGCCGCACTGGGCTTTCTCGACCTCGGCGCACAGCTTCCGTCGCCGGAATGGGGAGCCATGCTGGGCGACGCGTTGGAGTTAATTTACGTTGCCCCATGGACCGTGATGTTGCCCGGGGCGGCGATCATGATTAGCGTGCTGCTGGTAAACCTGTTAGGTGACGGTGTACGCCGCGCAATTATCGCGGGGGTGGAATAATGCCATTACTGGATATTCGTAACCTGACCATTGAGTTCAGAACCGGCGACGACTGGGTAAAGGCCGTTGACCGCGTCAGTATGACGCTCAATGAAGGCGAGATCCGTGGACTGGTCGGTGAATCGGGCTCCGGTAAAAGTTTAATCGCCAAGGCTATTTGCGGCGTGGCAAAAGACAACTGGCGCGTGACCGCTGACCGCATGCGCTTTGATGATATCGATCTGCTACGACTGTCTGCCCGCGAGCGGCGTAAACTGGTCGGTCATAATGTGTCCATGATCTTTCAGGAACCGCAGTCCTGTCTCGATCCGTCTGAACGCGTCGGACGGCAACTGATGCAAAATATTCCCGCCTGGACCTATAAAGGGCGCTGGTGGCAACGCATTGGCTGGCGCAAACGCCGCGCGATTGAACTGCTGCACCGCGTCGGGATAAAAGACCATAAAGATGCGATGCGCAGCTTCCCGTATGAGTTGACGGACGGCGAGTGCCAGAAAGTCATGATTGCCATCGCCCTGGCGAATCAGCCACGTTTGCTGATTGCCGATGAGCCGACCAATGCGATGGAGCCCACCACTCAGGCGCAAATTTTCCGTCTACTGACCCGGCTCAATCAAAACAGCAACACCACCATTTTGTTGATCAGCCATGACCTGCAAATGCTCAGCCAGTGGGCGGATAAAATCAACGTCATGTACTGCGGACAAACGGTGGAAACCGCGCCAAGTAAAGATTTGGTGACGATTCCGCACCATCCTTATACACAGGCGTTGATCCGTGCCATTCCAGATTTTGGTAGCCCAATGCCGCATAAAAGCCGCCTGAATACGATGCCTGGTGCGATCCCTTTATTGGAACAGTTACCAATGGGGTGCCGTTTGGGGCCGCGCTGCCCTTACGCTCAACGTGAGTGCATTGAAACCCCACGACTGACCGGAGCAAAGAATCATCTCTATGCCTGTCATTTCCCGCTGAACATGGAGAGAGAGTGAGATGGTAGAAACACTGCTCGAAGTACGTAACCTGAGCAAAACCTTTCGCTACCGGACGGGCTTGTTTCGTCGCCAGACCGTAGAAGCCGTCAAGCCACTGAGCTTTACACTGCGTGAGCGCCAGACGCTTGCCGTCATTGGCGAAAACGGCTCCGGTAAATCGACGCTGGCAAAAATGCTGGCCGGAATGGTTGAGCCGACCAGCGGTGAGCTGCTGATTGACGATCATCCGCTAAAATACGGTGATTATTCTTTTCGCAGCCAGCGCATTCGTATGATTTTCCAGGACCCGTCAACGTCGTTGAATCCGCGCCAACGAATTTCGCAGATCCTCGATTTCCCGCTGCGTCTGAATACCGACCTTGAGCCGGAGCAACGCCGCAAGCAGATCGTCGAGACCATGCGCATGGTCGGCCTGCTGCCCGATCACGTTAGCTACTACCCGCATATGCTGGCACCCGGCCAAAAACAGCGTTTGGGGTTGGCCCGCGCCCTGATTTTACGTCCCAAAGTGATTATCGCGGACGAAGCGCTGGCCTCGCTGGATATGTCGATGCGTTCGCAGCTGATTAACCTGATGCTCGAGCTACAGGAAAAACAGGGTATTTCATATATCTATGTGACGCAGCATATTGGGATGATGAAACACATCAGCGATCAGGTGTTGGTGATGCACCAGGGCGAGGTCGTCGAGCGCGGCAGTACGGCGGATGTGCTGGCCTCGCCGCTGCATGAACTGACCCGCCGCCTGATATCCGGGCATTTCGGTGAGGCGCTCACCGCCGATGCCTGGCGCAAAGATCGCTAACTGACATCCTCTTCAGGCAACAGGAATCTGATGTTTCCTGTTGCCTGAATGGCCGTCACCGCTTGACTGATTAATTTTACTATTCCTAAACAGTAGGTTAGCAAAAATACCTATGTTAGTATTGCCTCATCATTCGGAGGTGTAGACGACCTTAACTGGACATAATTACTCTCTTAGTTAAGCATGCGCCATTCAGTTTTTAGTTTCATCTGGTCACCTCCAGCATACTTTTAGATAACCACAGCGGCATGCTTTGGGATTTAATTTCATGAGGGATTTATGGCCAGTGAGATAATACTTGATCTTGATTTACCTGAATACCGGGTAATGACTCCAACTTATTGATAGTGTTTTA
>NZ_SZXN01000040.1:0-11679 GCF_005281195.1 Citrobacter sp. wls613 | reverse complement strand
AGCTCGTACGCAAGTACGGGCTTTTTTTTCGTCTGTTGCAATATAGCGGATGCGATACGAGCATCTTATCCGGCCGACAACGAAATCCCCGTAGGCCGGATAAGCGAAGCGCCATCAGGCATCCTGCAAAGAAGCGTGTCTGTGTTTTTTATATGCATATAAACGATTATCCCTGCTTATAAAAAAACAAAGCCCGGTTCCCCGGGCCTTGAAGACGCAGAACCTATCAGCTGTAAGCGTTAAGCGTCCGCTGACAAAGCGCCGAGCGAACGCAATCATCTTTATTGAAACGAACGATTCCAATCATGTCATCTTCTTCGAAGCGGGCCAGCGCATCGTTTAGTCCGGATCGAACATGCGCCGGTAAATCGCACTGGGTAATATCCCCGTTCACAATTACCGTCACATTCTCCCCGAGGCGCGTCAAAAACATCTTCATCTGCGCAGCAGTGACATTCTGAGCCTCGTCGAGAATGACAACGGCATTTTCAAATGTCCGTCCGCGCATATACGCGAACGGCGCGATTTCTACCTTCCCAATCTCAGGTCGCAGGCAATATTGCATAAAGGAGGCACCCAGACGTTTTACCAGCACGTCATACACCGGGCGAAAATAGGGAGCAAACTTCTCGGAAACATCTCCAGGTAAGAAGCCGAGATCTTCATCAGCTTGCAGAACTGGACGGGTGACAATGATCCGGTCCACATCTTTGTGGATCAGAGCCTCTGCTGCTTTTGCCGCGCTGATCCAGGTTTTACCACACCCGGCTTCACCGGTGGCGAAGATCAGCTGTTTACTCTCAATAGCATTCAGGTAGTGCGCCTGAGCCTCATTTCGCGCCGTGATAGGTGTGGCATCGCGACTGTCACGCGCCATACCAATCGCTTCTACGCCGCCCATCTGCACAAGCGAGGTGACCGATTCATCTTCACGTTGTTTATGGCTACGCGAATCCCGTCTCAGCACACGTTTTGCTTCACGACGAGCTTTGATCACTGCTTTTTGTCTTCCCATGGATAGCACCTTGAGTTGTAGGTATACATCACACGCGCCATCTTCGGCACGATTATGCGCACGAACATCTGAGGGTTGGCTTCCTTGTAAGCCATTGCTTGCCTACGAATAAGACACCACACACGGCTACGCGCACCGTATAAGGCGTCAGTAACAAGGATAAGATGTGGAAGAGAGAGGAATTTAGCGGTGACGAGATGGCTACCGGAAGAGAAACGTCCGCGTAAGGTGGTGATAATGTAAGAAACCTGTCCAATACAGGACGTTACCATTCGCGATCTCCATAGTGAATGACTATCACTGCCGGGAACTACCGCTGTTACATATAAGTACAACAGAATTTATTCTCAATGCAACAATATTTTTACTTATTGTTAACTAAATTCCATCTTATCGTTGGCAACAGTCTCTTACAGAGAGATGACAGAATTATTTCACTGCAGCACGTATCACGAAAATTAATTATTTCGTTCATCGCTGAATCAGGTCAACATGTGAGGAATTGCCCCGCACAGGCGCGGGGCACGGGAATCAGGCTTGTAGCAGAGATTGTCCGAGGTAGTGGTCCGATGTTTTTACGCCCGGTAAAGCAAAGAAGTAACCGCCGCCAATCGGCTTAACGTACTCCTCCAACGCTTCACCGTTCAGGCGTTTCTGTACGGCCAAAAAACCTTTCTGCAGATCGTGTTGATAGCATACGAACAGCAGCCCCATATCCAGCTGTCCAGATTGCGTCACACCGAGCGAATAGCTGTAGCCACGACGCATCATCAGGCTGGATTCGGTCTCTTTGGTCCGCGGGTTCGCCAGCCGGATATGGCTGTCGAGCGCAATCACCTCACCTTCAGGATCATTGGCATAGTCCGGTACATCATGCTCATGCTGCATTCCCAGCGGAGCGCCGGTCTGTTTATCGCGCCCAAAAATGGTTTGCTGCTCTTTAAGCGGCGTGCGATCCCAGAACTCCACGCGAAACTGAATAAGTCTCACCGCCTGATAGCTGCCCCCTACCGCCCATGCAGGCTCGCCCTGATCGGCCGTGACCCACACCACGTTTTGCATCAGCTTTTCATCAGTACCATCCGGGTTCGCGGTCCCGTCTTTAAAACCGAGTAAATTTACCGGGGTTTCTTTGCCTTTACTGCGTGCAGCATGATCGGAGATAAATCCCTCTCGCTTCCAGCGCACGCTGAGCAAATCCGGCGTGTGCTTGATGATATCGCGCAACGCGTGAATAACGGTGTCCTGCGTGTTGGCGCAAATTTGTAACAGCAGATCCCCGTGGCACAGCGCCGCATCCAGCGAATCATTCGGGAAGCGCGTCATTTTTTGCAGCGTTTTCGGCATTTGTGCTTTCAGGCCATAGCGCTCATCAAACAGTGAATGGCCGACCGACAGCGTCATCGTCAGGTTGTCCGGGGCAATGTAAGCCCCCAGTATGCCGGAGTCCATTGGCGGCAAGCGCGGATTCGGTGTTTCTGGAGCCGGGCCGCCGGTGGTCAGGAACGCAAAGCGATGGGTCAGTAAACGGAACAGACGTTCAAGATCTGCTTTGTCGCTGGCGAGGACATCAAATGCCACCAGCATCATCGAGGCCTGCTGCGGCGTCAGGATCCCCGCCTGATGCGGTCCATAAAAGGGCTGTACATCATCGCGCGCATTGGGTGACAGAGTGCCCGGCGCACTGTGCGGTTTTTGCGCATGCGCAACCGGACAGCCGCCCGCCAGTGCCAGCGCGCCGCCCAATGCTCCCATGCCCTTTAACAGACGTCGGCGTGAGGGTTCACTCACGCCGTTTTCATTATCTTGTTGCATGATGCTTAATCCAGACCCAGTACGCCGCGTAATTGCGACAAATCTTCTGCCAGCGTCGTAATCGGTCCTTTCAGCGCGTTGCGGTCAGCATCGGTCAGTTTGTCGTAAGTTTCAAACCCGTCTTTGGTGCGATACTTGCTCAGGATGCTATCGACTTTTTTGAAGTTCGCATCCACTTTTGCCAGCAGTTCAGCATTGGATTTTTGCAGTTGAGGACGCAGGAGATCGACAATTTTCTGCGCGCCATCGACGTTGGCCTGGAAATCCCACAGGTCGGTGTGGCTGTAGCGATCTTCTTCGCCGCTAATTTTACTGGCGGCCACTTCTTCAATCAGACCCGCCGCTCCGCCAACCACTTTAGACGGTGGGAAGGCCAGTTCACTGATGCGCGTTTGCAGGTCGATAACGTCGGTGTTCAACTGGTCGGCGTATTTATCCATCCCCTTGGTGGTATTGTCGCCAAACAGCGCTTTTTCCAGACGGTGGAAGCCGGTGAATTTAGGATCGGCGGCCTTTTGCTCGTAATCATCTTCACGTGCATCGATGCTGCCATCGAGGTCAGAGAACAGCTCAGCAATCGGTTCAATACGTTCATAATGCTGGCGCGTCGGCGCATACAGGGATTTAGCCTTCTCGATATCCCCGGCTTTAATGGCATCTGTAAATGCTTTGGTCCCCGCCACCAGCTGTGCGGTTTCTGCGGTTACATAGGCTTTGTATTCGGTAATTGCACCGCTCAGGCTCAGCAGGGCGTCACTCTGTGCCGCATCTGCCGTTGCGCTGCCCTTGACGATCAGCTTCCCTTTCGGGTTCGTCAGCAGGCCGCAGGTCATATCATATTCGCCAGGTTGCAGGTTGGCGGTCATTTTCTGGCTAAAGCCCGGCGCAATATTTTCACGCTCTTCCACCACCATCACGCCTTTGAGGATTTCCCACTCCAGCGCTTTCTGACTGTGGTTCTGAATAATGAACTGGGTTTTTCCGGCATTAACCGTGATTGTCATCGGTTCACACTGTTTGTCGTTAACCGTGACATTGACCTTGGGAATATCTGCGGCGTGTGAGGCAAAAGCAGAAGTAAACAGCGCAGCGATACCCAGCTGCAGCGCACTACGGCGAAAGTTAATCGTCATGACCTATCCCTATAAATAAGTATGTTGTAACTAAATGATATTCTGCGTCGCGTTGTTATCAGGGTGCAGTACGAGACGCCGTAGAGCCTGAACGAGGCGGTAATGCAAACATAATCAGTGCCGGGATCAGGTAGATAAACCAGACGGCAACCTCACTGACACTTGGCGCTTCCTGGTAACCAAAAATCCCTTCCATCAGCGTGCCAAACAGCGAGTGCGTCGACAGCACGCTGCTCAGATCAAATGCCACATCCTGGAAATGATTCCATAACCCGGCTTCGTGGAACGCGCGAATGGCTCCGGCGGCAAGACCTGCGGCCACCAGCAAAATGAACAAGCTGGTCCATTTGAAGAAGGCCCCGAGATTCAGTCTGATCCCGCCGAGATATATCAGGTAGCCCAGAACGACGGCCGTTGCCAGTCCCAGCATCGCCCCGACCGGTGGCCAGATACCCAAATCTTGCTGAAAGGCCGCCAGCAGAAAGAAAACCGACTCCAGGCCTTCACGAGCGACGGCAAAAAAGACCATCATCACCAGCGCCCATCCGTGATGATTGCCACGCTGTAACGCGTTATCGACCGCCTGCTCCAGTTGAACTTTGACGTTGCGCGAAACTTTACGCATCCAGAAGACCATCCAGGTGAGGATCACCACGGCAATCACTGCCACAATCCCTTCAAACAGCTCCTGCTCTTTTTGCGGAAATTCACCGGTAGTTTCATTGATGAAAATCCCCAGCGCCAGGCATAGCGCCGCCGCCAGTAGAACACCAATCCACATTACGCCAATCCAGCGACCGCGCTGAGTCCGTTTCAGGTAACTGGCTATCAGGCTGACAATCAGCGCGGCTTCTAGGCCTTCGCGCAACATAATCAGAAATGGAACAAACATGCGAAGCACCCTTAAACGTTATTCTCAGTCAACTCGTGAAAAGAAAAGTAAATTACAGTGATAGTGATTATCATTACAGAAAAGAAAAACTCAAGAAGAATGTTTTGAGAATGATGACTTAATGTAAATAGTTAGTCTGATAAGGGTTACTGTGATTTTGCGAAGCGGCATAAAAAGCCCGCACGCGGCGCTATATTGTTCAGTTGAGCATGTATGGAGAACATTTTACCCTGAATAAGTTTCCGTTCAGCCATCAACGCCTCATCGATTTTCAGCCGGACCAGGGTGTCGCTTCAGCGCTCTGGCTTTCAGCTATATCCGTTTTGCTGTTCAGAGATATTCAAGTAAAAGCGCAGGTAGTCAGGTGTGGGCTGGTCCGGCTGAAAATTGCCGACGTGTTTCCGTAAGGCCGGGAGAGCCAGCATGGATGCTGGCTCAGGGCGCGTTTTGCAGGGACGCTACCTCGCGCCCGGCCCGATAGCCTGGAGGAATAAGCGGAGGGGATTGCGAAGCAACAATTTTCCTGCCGGGAGCCAGGATTGTAAAGGGCGTGGCGGAGAACGCCCTTTACACGTTCACAGGAATCGGTGCTTCAGAAAAACGATGAGCATGAGGTGAACGGAACCTTTCTCTGAGATAGCATATTCATTGCCTCCGCCAGCACATCTTGATGCCTTCTGAAACTAGTCGTTAACTGAACGGCATTGCCCGCACGCGGCGGGCTGTAGAAGCAATAAGCAGATTACTCAACCTGTAAACGTGACGGCGGTGCAGAATGATAATGCGCATCAGCTTCAGCAAAGCGTTTTTGCATTGCGGCTGAAGGTGCTTTACCCAGCAAGCTGAACACCACGATACCAATACTGCCGAACACAAAGCCCGGGATGATTTCATACAGGCCCAGCCAGGCGAACTGTTTCCAGACGATAACCGTAACCGCACCAATGATCATCCCCGCCAGCGCACCGTTACGGGTCATACGCGACCACAGTACGGAGAACAGCACCACCGGTCCGAATGCCGCACCAAAGCCAGCCCAGGCGTAGCTCACCAGACCGAGAACGCGGTTTTCCGGGTTAGCTGCCAGAGCAATAGAGATCAGCGCGACTACCAGTACCATGACGCGGCCAATCCACACCAGTTCTTTCTGGCTGGCATTTTTACGCAGGAACGCTTTGTACAAATCTTCCGTAATGGCACTGGAACACACCAGCAGCTGGCAGCTCAGCGTCGACATCACCGCCGCAAGGATAGCCGACAGCAGAATACCGGCAATCCACGGGTTGAACAGGATTTGCGCCAGTTCAATAAACACCCGCTCGGCGTTCTGGTTCACCGCACCGGCCAGTGCCGGATTGTTATTGAAGTAGGCGATACCGAAGAAACCAACGGCCACCGCGCCCGCCAGACACAGGATCATCCATGCCATGCTGATGCGACGTGCATGCACGATGCTATGGTGAGAATCTGCCGCCATAAAGCGCGCCAGGATGTGCGGCTGACCGAAGTAACCCAGCCCCCAGCCCATCAGGGAAATAATGGCGACAAAGTTCAGGCCTTTGAGCATGTCCACGTTCTCAATGCTCTTTTGTTTGATCACTTCCAGCGAGTCTTCAAAGCCGCCGACGCCAATAATCACCATCACCGGCGTCAGGATCAGAGCAAAAATCATCAGGCTGGCCTGCACGGTATCGGTCCAGCTGACGGCCAGGAAACCACCAATAAAGGTATAGATAATCGTCGCTGCCGCACCCGCCCACAGCGCTGTTTCATAACTCATGCCGAAGGTGCTTTCGAACAGACGCGCCCCTGCAACAATCCCTGAAGCACAATAGATGGTGAAAAACAGCAGAATAACCAGCGCGGAAATAATACGCAGCACGCGGCTTTTATCTTCAAAACGACCGGTAAAGTAATCCGGTAGCGTCAGAGCATTATTATTGAACTCGGTGTGTACGCGTAAACGTCCGGCCACCAGCTTCCAGTTGATCCATGCGCCTAATGTCAGGCCGATGGCGATCCAGCTTTCTGAAATCCCCGACAAGAAAATCGCCCCCGGCAGCCCCATCAGCAGCCAGCCGCTCATGTCGGATGCCCCGGCGGAAAGCGCGGTGACAAACGGCCCCAGGCTGCGTCCACCCAGAATGTAATCATCAAAGTTTTTGGTTGAACGCCATGCAATAAACCCAATCAACAACATGCCAAAAATATAGACACAGAATGTCACTAACATCGGTGTGCTAATAGCCATCAAAACTCTCCAAAATTATGTATCGACAATGCCGTGGCTTGCCGTTTTATTACCCTGCCGGAACGTGGCAAAGATATCTATGTTGACCTGGGCGACCGTATCCTGCCGGAAGCAAGGATCATTCACAATCGATTTAACACACCATTTACATCAATTTTGATCTCGAGTAGATAGCATTTTTCTGGAGGTTGCACTCTCTCACACTTTTCGCGGTTGCACCTTTAAAAAGTGTTAACTGCCGCAGAGAAAAAGCGCTCGTATTTTTTACAGACATCCCAACAAACACTACATTTATTAACATTTCATTCATTTTCAAGCTTGCAAACCAAGTCACATTTAACACGGTTGCACAAAGTTGCAACATAGTGGATATTTCTCAGTAACTATCAGTCCCGTATTTCAGCACAACAGGAGTAAACGGCATGGGAACCACCACGATGGGGGTTAAGCTGGACGACGCCACACGCGAGCGTATTAAAACAGCCGCAACACGAATCGATCGCACGCCGCACTGGCTGATCAAACAAGCCATCTTTAATTATCTCGAAAGACTGGAAAATGACGATGCCCTGCCTGAGCTGCCTGCCCTACTGGTGGGTGCAGCCAATGAAGGTGATGACGCCTCGGCATACCAGAATGAAACTCACCAGCCTTTCCTCGAGTTTGCCGAGCAGATCCTGCCGCAGTCCGTTTCCCGGGCGGCGATCACCGCCGCGTATCGTCGTGCAGAAACCGACGCCGTACCGATGCTGATGGAACAGGCGCGCCTGCCGCAACCGATCGCTGAACAGGCTCATAAGCTGGCATATCAGTTAGCCGACAAACTACGTAACCAGAAAACCGCCAGCGGTCGCGCCGGCATGGTACAGGGACTCTTGCAAGAGTTCTCGCTGTCCTCTCAGGAAGGTGTTGCGCTGATGTGCCTGGCGGAAGCCCTGCTGCGTATTCCCGACAAAGCCACGCGCGATGCGCTGATCCGCGACAAAATTAGCAACGGTAACTGGCAGTCGCACATTGGACGCAGCCCGTCGTTATTCGTCAACGCGGCAACCTGGGGACTGCTGTTTACCGGACGCCTGGTCTCCACACATAACGAAGCCAGCCTCTCGCGCTCGTTGAACCGCATCATCGGTAAGAGCGGCGAGCCGCTGGTCCGCAAAGGCGTCGATATGGCGATGCGCTTGATGGGGGAGCAGTTCGTCACCGGGGAAACCATCGCCGAAGCACTGGCTAACGCACGGAAGCTGGAAGACAAAGGTTTCCGCTACTCCTACGACATGTTGGGAGAAGCCGCACTGACCGCCGCTGACGCGCAGGCCTATATGGTGTCTTACCAGCAGGCTATCCACGCGATTGGTAAAGCGTCTAATGGACGCGGCATTTATGAAGGGCCGGGGATTTCGATCAAGCTGTCGGCGCTGCACCCACGCTACAGCCGTGCGCAGTACGATCGCGTAATGGACGAGCTTTATCCACGCCTGAAGTCGCTCACCCTGCTGGCGCGTCAGTACGACGTTGGCATCAATATTGACGCCGAAGAAGCAGACCGCCTGGAAATCTCCCTCGATCTGCTGGAAAAACTGTGCTTCGAACCTGAGCTGGCGGGTTGGAACGGGATTGGTTTTGTCATCCAGGCCTACCAGAAACGCTGTCCGTACGTGATTGATTATCTGATTGATCTGGCCACGCGCAGCCGCCGTCGCCTGATGATCCGCCTGGTAAAAGGCGCATACTGGGACAGCGAAATTAAACGCGCCCAGATGGACGGTCTGGAAGGGTATCCAGTGTATACCCGTAAGGTCTACACCGACGTTTCCTATCTGGCCTGCGCCAAAAAACTGCTTGCCGTGCCGAATCTGATCTACCCGCAATTTGCCACCCATAACGCCCATACGCTGGCGGCCATTTATCAGTTAGCGGGTCAGAACTATTATCCCGGACAGTACGAGTTCCAGTGCCTGCACGGCATGGGTGAACCCCTGTACGAGCAGGTTACCGGCAAAGTTGCCGATGGCAAACTGAACCGCCCATGCCGTATTTACGCACCGGTAGGGACCCATGAAACGCTGCTGGCGTACCTGGTGCGTCGGCTGCTGGAAAACGGCGCGAATACCTCATTCGTTAACCGCATTGCCGACACCACTCTGCCGCTGGATGAACTGGTCGCCGACCCGGTCGAAGCCGTAGAAAAACTGGCGCAGCAGGAAGGCCTGGCGGGTCTACCGCATCCGAAGATTGCGCTGCCACGCGACCTGTACGGCAAGGGACGCGAAAACTCAGGCGGACTGGATCTGGCGAACGAACATCGCCTGGCCTCGCTGTCCTCTGCCCTGCTCAACAGCGCACTGCAAAAATGGCACGCGAAACCGATGCTGGAGCATCCGGTGACTGACGGACAAATGACGCCGGTAATTAACCCAGCGGAGCCGAAAGATATTGTGGGCTACGTGCGTGAAGCCTCCCCGAATGAAGTGGAGCAAGCGTTACAAAGCGCGGTAAATAATGCGCCGATCTGGTTCGCAACGCCGCCGCAGGAGCGTGCCGCTATTCTGCATCGCGCCGCCGTTCTGATGGAAGGCCAGATGCAGCAACTGATTGGCATTCTGGTTCGCGAAGCAGGTAAAACCTTTAGCAACGCCATTGCCGAAGTGCGTGAAGCGGTCGACTTCCTGCATTATTACGCCGGGCAAGTCCGCGATGATTTTGATAACGAAACCCATCGTCCGCTCGGCCCGGTGGTCTGTATCAGCCCGTGGAACTTCCCGCTGGCCATCTTCAGCGGGCAAATTGCCGCCGCGCTGGCTGCAGGCAATAGCGTGCTGGCAAAACCGGCAGAACAGACACCGCTGATTGCCGCCCAGGGGATCGCCATTTTACTGGAAGCTGGCGTGCCGCCTGGCGTGGTACAACTGTTGCCTGGCCAGGGTGAAACCGTCGGGGCACAGCTGACGTCCGATGAGCGCGTACGCGGCGTGATGTTCACCGGTTCAACGGAAGTCGCCACGCTGTTACAACGTAATATTGCTCGCCGTCTTGACGCGCAAGGCCGTCCGATCCCGCTGATCGCCGAAACCGGTGGAATGAACGCGATGATCGTCGACTCCTCGGCGCTGACGGAGCAAGTGGTCGTTGATGTGCTGGCCTCCGCTTTTGACAGCGCCGGACAGCGCTGCTCGGCACTGCGCGTCCTGTGCCTGCAGGATGACATCGCCGAGCACACACTGAAAATGCTGCGCGGCGCGATGGCCGAATGCCGGATGGGCAATCCGGGCCGCCTGACCACTGACATTGGGCCGGTTATTGATGATGAGGCCAAAACCAATATTGAGCGCCACATTCAGGCCATGCGCGCCAAGGGACGTCCGGTATTCCAGGCTGCACGTGAAAACAGCGAGGATGCGCGGGAATGGCAAACCGGTACCTTTATTGCGCCGACGCTGATTGAGCTGGAGAGCTTCGACGAACTGCAAAAAGAGGTGTTTGGTCCGGTGCTGCACGTCGTACGCTACACCCGCAGCAATCTGGGCAATCTGATTGAGCAAATCAATGCTTCCGGCTACGGCCTGACGCTGGGTGTGCATACCCGTATTGATGAAACCATCGCTCAGGTCACCGGCTCCGCACACGTGGGTAACCTGTACGTCAACCGTAATATGGTTGGCGCGGTGGTCGGCGTGCAGCCCTTCGGCGGCGAAGGCTTGTCAGGCACCGGTCCGAAAGCCGGCGGTCCGCTGTATCTGTACCGTCTGCTGGCTAACCGTCCGGAAAATGCACTAAGCATCACCCTGGCGCGCCAGGATGCCGATTACCCTGTCGATGCACAGCTCAAGGCGGCGCTGATCCAGCCGCTGGACGCCCTCACCGAATGGGCAGCCGATCGCCCGGCGTTGCAGACCCTGTGCCAACAGTTTGCTGAACTGGCGCAGGCCGGAACTCAGCGTTTGTTGCCTGGCCCTACCGGCGAGCGCAACACCTGGACGCTGTTACCTCGCGATCGCGTTCTGTGTATTGCCGATAACGAACAGGACGCACTGGTTCAGGTCGCCGCCGTGGCTTCCGTGGGCAGTCTCATCCTGTGGCCGGATGATGCTTTCCACCGCGATCTGGCAAAACGTCTGCCTGCCGCTCTTTCCGGGCGCATCCAGTTTGCCAAAGCGGATAATCTGACCGTACAACCGTTCGATGCCGTTATCTTCCACGGTGATTCCGATCAACTGCGCGCGTTATGCGAGGCGGTTGCCGCACGGGATGGCGCAATTGTCTCGGTACAAGGCTTTGCCCGTGGTGAGAGCAATATCCTGCTGGAGCGGCTGTATATTGAACGCTCATTGAGCGTCAACACCGCTGCTGCTGGCGGTAACGCCAGCCTGATGACAATCGGCTAAGGGTATGGTTAATTAAGGCTCCGGTAACGGCAATACCATTCAGTTAAGCATGTAGGGTGAACATGTGATTCTTGCTCAGGGTTCCGTTCACCTCAGCGGTATCATTTCTCTGAAGCTCAGGTACCCGTGAACGTGCAAGGGAGGCTCACCGCCGCCTCCCTTGCAACCCAGGCTCCCGGCGGGAAAAT
>NZ_SZXN01000041.1:139105-202071 GCF_005281195.1 Citrobacter sp. wls613 | reverse complement strand
ATAAAACACTATCAGTAAGTTGGAGTCATTACCCTGATTATGTTAAGGATGACTCCGATTGCTTCGGCGGTATTGTTGTTGCTACTTGGCATTGATGCCCATGCCACAGAAGAAACATTTGATACAAATTTTATGATGGGTGGAATGAAAGGTGAAAAAGTCTCAAATTTTCACCTCGATGATAACCAACCACTACCAGGCCAATATGATATTGATATCTACGTCAATAAGCAGTGGCGTGGTAAGTATGAAATAACCGTTAAGGATGATCCTGATGACACCTGTTTATCTCGCGACGCATTAACGCGTCTGGGGATAAATATACAAGCGTTGGACAAGCAGAATGAATGCCCAACCTTGAAGCAGGCGGTGCAAGGAGGCAGTTATGCCTGGGATATCGGCACGTTTCGCCTGGATCTCAGCGTCCCGCAGGCCTATGTGGATGAACTGGAGAATGGCTATGTTCCTCCAGAAAACTGGGATCGTGGCATCAATGCCTTTTATACCTCGTACTACGCCAGCCAGTATTACAGCGATTATAAGGATTCTGGTAACAGCAAAAGTACCTATGCGCGTTTTACCAGTGGGTTAAATCTGCTGGGGTGGCAGTTGCATTCTGATGCCAGCTATAACAAAACTGATGACAGCAGCGGGGAGTGGAAAAGTAATACCCTGTATCTGGAACGCGGCATCCCGCAAATTTTGGGCACTCTGCGTGCCGGGGATATGTATACCTCATCGGATATATTTGATGCGGTGCGCTTTAGTGGCGTACGGTTGTATCGCGATATGCAGATGCTGCCAAACTCAAAGCAGAATTTTACGCCGCTGGTTCAGGGGATTGCGCAAAGCAACGCGCTGGTCACCATCGAACAGAACGGCTTTGTCGTTTACCAGAAAGAGGTTCCGCCTGGCCCGTTCTCTATTGCTGATTTGCAGCTTGCGGGCGGTGGTGCGGATCTTGACGTCAGTATCAAAGAGGCTGACGGTTCGGTGACAACTTATCTGGTGCCGTATGCGGCGGTGCCCAATATGCTGCAGCCAGGGGTGTCAAAATATGATTTTTCCGCCGGGCGCAGCCATATTGAAGGGGCCAGTAATCAGACCGATTTTGCGCAGATGAGCTACCAATATGGGCTGAATAATCTGTTAACGCTGTACGGCGGTACTATGCTGGCGGATAACTATAATGCGTTTACGTTGGGTACCGGCTGGAATACGCGTATTGGAGCAATTTCCGTTGATGCAACCCAGTCCCACAGCAAGCAGGATAGCGGTGATGTGTTTGACGGGCAGAGCTACCAGATTGCTTATAATAAATATTTGACGCAAACCGCCACGCGTTTTGGTCTGGCGGCGTATCGCTATTCTTCCAAAGACTATCGCACTTTTAACGATCACGTTTGGGCAAATAATAAAAACAGTTATCATCGTGATGAAAATGATGTGTACGACATCGCGGACTATTATCAGAATGATTTTGGTCGTAAGAACAGTTTTTCGGCTAACGTCAGCCAGTCTTTGCCGCAAGGTTGGGGCTCGTTTTCGCTCAGTACGCTGTGGCGCGATTACTGGGGGCGTAGCGGCAACAGTAAAGATTATCAGTTGAGTTATTCTAATAGCTGGCAACGGATTAGCTATACTTTTTCAGCCAGTCAGACTTACAACGAGGATCATCACGAAGATAAGCGTTTTAACGTCTTTATCTCCATTCCATTCGATTGGGGAGATGATATTAGTGCTCCGCGCCGGCATCTATATGTATCGAACTCGACCACCTTTGATGATGATGGCTTTGCCTCTAACAATACCGGACTTTCCGGCACCGCAGGCAGTCGCGATCAGTTTAACTATGGCGTCAACCTCAGCCATCAACGGCAGGACAGCGAAACAACAGCGGGCGGTAATCTGACCTGGAATACGCCGATAGCGACGTTAAACGGCAACTACAGCCAGTCGTCTAAATATACGCAAGCGGGCGGCAGCATTTCGGGTGGCCTTGTGGCCTGGTCGGGAGGGGTGAGTTTAGCCAACCGGTTGTCAGAAACCTTCGCCGTGATGCATGCGCCGGGTCTGGAAGGGGCGTATGTAAATGGGCAGAAATACCGTACCACCAACCGTAATGGCGTGGTCGTTTACGATGGCTTGACGCCTTATCGTGAAAACCACCTGATGCTGGATGTCTCCAATACCAATAGTGAAACCGACCTGCAAGGTAACCGTCACAGCGCCGCGCCGTATCGCGGAGCGGTAGTGCTGGCAAGGTTTGATACCGACCAACGTAAACCCTGGTTTATCCGGGCACTGCGTCCTGATGGCTCACCGCTGACGTTTGGCTACGAAGTTGAAGATAATCATGGACACAATATTGGCGTAGTAGGCCAGGGAAGCCAGCTCTTTATTCGCACTAATGAAGTGCCATCAGAGATAAAAGTGGCGGTCGATAAACAACAGAGACTTTCATGCTCAATCGCTTTCGGTAAAACGATTGATGAAAGTAAAGCTTATATTTGTCGGTGAGGTATGAATATGCGACTTACTTTATTATTAATCCTGTTTGTTTTAAGCTTTCAGGCTAGGTCTTATTGTTTTAGTATGAATGCCAGTAGCGCTGCGATCCAGTCATTAACAATAGATCTAGATGAGGCCAAAATTAATACTTCCGTCGATACCAACAATACATCGTTTAATTTTAATCCAAATGTAAGTTTTGTGTGTATATCTGGGACTCAAAGTTTAGTCGCTTCTGTTGAAAATGAACAGAATCCCAATCAGGTTTTTAAAGTTAGATCTGAAGATGGGCTTCATTTTGTTTTCGTTTCTGTTCACTTGTCTATTTCTTCAGCAAAAAATAGTTTTGAAATTCCATTGTTGAGCTCATTGCCAGCAGATAAAATAAATTCCTCAGGAGTTACATATAAAGTTATATATAAGTTATTAAATTCTTATAACGGAGCGGTGACGGAAGCTAAGGTTAATACTCAAAAGGAAATGATCGAATCTATTGGGTTCAGAGAGGGTATCTTCTCATCAGGGTATATGAAGCAGAAAGTTAATTTAATTTTCAAATTTACTAATACTACATGTAAATTCTCAGATCAGGTTGTCTCTCTTGCTCCAATTTCTCTGAAGGATGTACAGAATGATGTATTTAAAAATCCAGTAAGTGAATTGCCAGGTTTTATTTGTAATTTTAAATTGGGTTTTTCTACAAGCAATATTAAATATAAATTTGTATCTGACTTAGCCCAAGGGAATGTTTTAATCAATGAGTCGGACAAAGATTCTGGTGGGGCAAGGAATGTAGGCTTTCGAATTGCGGTTGACAACAAAGAAGTTGATCTAAGTAATAACTTATTTACTATTTCCTCTCGCGGAAATCTGATGGCAAGCGATAGAATTCCACTTCCATTAAAATTTAAATATTCCCCATATGGAGATGGCAAATACACCTCTGGAACTGTATTAAGCAGAGTAAAGATAATTACATCATATGATTAACTAGAATATTAAAATTTACGCACTCCCCATAAGAGCGAGTGCGTTTTTTTTACCGGTGATAAAAAATCTCGCCGTCGTAGGCTTTGATGATCTTGCCATCGGCATCATTGACCAGCACATACGCGCCGCCCATGTAGGTCCAGTGGGTGCCTGCCGTCGGTGCGGGCAAGTTACGCAGGTTCCACTGCTTAATGGTGTATTCTTCGGTGAGATACAGGGGCGGAACCTTGTCACCGGGTTTGAAATGGGTAAAGTCAGCAATAAAGCCGCTCAGCTCATATTTATCGATGCCTTTAGGGGCTGCGATGGCGGCAGGCGCTGCCCAGACGGTGCTGGTTACGAGCAGCAGTGCACCCAGCAACATTTTATTCTTCATACCCATCCTCTCTACTCATTCGGGTCGTCAACAACGTTCGTGTATCATTCCGGGCTTACAGGATATCTGACAAGCACTATTTTGTGAGAACTCCAGTTATTTCGTAAAAAGTGTAAATGAAGTACGAGCAGGCGGCAACGTTGAACCGCAATTTAGCAATACCGCTGCTGCTCTGCAATTTACATCAGTTTGTTGTGATACAGTCACAGGACGACATCGCAAGATGTCAGCATCTTTACTATCTTCAATCAATAAAGGCGACCGAAGTCGCCTTATGATTGTTTACCCCTTGGAAAGTTGGGCTTTTACGACTGTATCGGCTTCAACTTTAAGAGAGAGTACATAACCTTGTTTCTTCCATAAACCGTTATTAGGTTTCCATCCTTTAGCAAGGAGATATTCAGCACTGGTAGAAATTGGTTGATTTAGTACGTGATCGGCATCAGCAGTAAATGCGTTAGAGCCTGATTTAGCCTTCGCATTTTGCGCTTTGGTTTTGTGAATATCACAAGTCCCATCACCATCACTAACTTGTGTGCAACCAGAACGCTCTAATTGAGCGCGATAGTGTGCATTAATTGCATGAGCAGGCATAACGGCGAAAGAGCATACAAGAGCAATCAGGGCTAATTTAGTTTTCATGATAAACCTTAGTTATGATGAGAATGTTTTTTCGCGTCCAGTTTACGGCTATTTTCCGTGTAAGTCTGATAACGATCGGCGTTGGCGCGATTATCAGCATGATATTGCTCAAAGCACGCGGTACGATCAATGCCGTTAGCTTCACAATCATCAAGATATTGTTTTTCCAGATTACAACCGGAAAGTGAAAAAGCGCCTGCTACGATAGCTATCATCATTAATTTATTATACTTCATTCCCAAGCCTATAATTAATTATTATTACACTAACCCGCCATTTTTGAAATGACGATGTTATACATCACCTGATAAATACACCTGGAGCTACAAGACATAAAGAAACGATTGCGGAAACAATCACTCCTTTTGTCATGTTGTTGTTAACCTTAAGAGGTATAGACAAAAACCTTTTTATCCATATGAAACATCAATGTGTTTGATTGATATAAAGCCTAACCGCGGTTATCGGTATAAATCAATACAGATTAATCTTTAAATCATAATCTTTTTTAGTGAAGTGAAATAACTATCTGATAGGCCAAGGATTTAGATGACAACAGAGATCACAAAAAAACATCCGGGGCTATGGCTTTAGGGTGTGTGTTTTTTTATTTAATGTTTACATGTAGATAAGTTATCTTTAAATAGGTGATTTAACCACCTACAATCTGGCATTAACAAAATAACTCCTTAACTGCTCATGATGATCGAATGGAAAACTACCTTTTATCTCTTTATTCTATATTAAATACGTATTAGTGGATTTAATCAATTATTTATTGCTGATCAGGTCGCAGGTGTTTTATCTTGAAAATGCTTTTTGTATTAGGATAGGGGGTTAATGAGATGGTTGTAATTCAAAATAACTCTTTTTAAGAGGGGCATTACTGCCCCATAAGTATCAAAACTCTCTTGATAACGTGATGTATCCATTAAATCTAATAGAGCATTCATCCTTGTTCATCAGGCTGGATGCAATAAACACATCTTTTTTTTTCGCCTTATTCATATAAGTATATTTAGCTGTGATAGATTTTACATCATTATAATAATAGCTAGAGAAATAAATCTTATTATATGTATCTTCTGTTTTCTCCTTGTTAGGATCTTTATTGTAATCAATTCGTGCTAAAGATTCCGCATAGGTTTTAGAGATTGGAGAAATATCAATGATATCTACTTTGGCTTTAGTTTTATCAACAGTTGATGTATCAATTTTTAAATCTTTTGATAGCGCATCAAATAAAGATGATTCCATTGATAAGCCAACCGCGGCGCATCCATAATCTTTTGCATATGCAAATATTGAGATTAAAGAAAATGAACAGACTAACAGTTTTTTAAACATAATTAATCTTCCACTACTAAAACTTTATCGCTGCTAGCGTCAATGATTTTACGATATGGCAAGTTAAGGATAATGCAACCATCAGAAGCTTCTCCAGGATGGGCAGCACTATCACTATAAATCATAAAACCATCACGCCCACACATTTTATTTTCAATGTATGGCGTAAGTCTCATCGTCCATGCTCTAGTTCTACGATGGTAGAAAGCGGGGCCGATAGTGTAAGTGCCTCTAGGAAGTGGGCCGTTATCTTTTACACACTCATTAGCAGAATCATTTTTATATCCAGGTCTGCCAGAATATTTAGCATCAAATTGATAGGTTCCATTCAGATAAAAGTTGTGGGCGCTTACTTTATAAACCCAAGTCATTACGCTGCCTCCTTATTTCCGTTCCATGAATCAGAATGAATTATATTTCCATCAAGATAATGCCAGGTGATTTTTTCATATGCCAAATAGAATGCTTCAAGATGGTTGTGTTTTTCAAATGTAGGGTTTTTTATGTCAAACATGAAAGGTTCAATTTCATTAATTCTGACATTATCCATTGTTACACGGAAATATTCTTCTTCTTGTCCGTTATAGTTTATGCGGTAGAACTTCAATACAGCTTGTTTAAATTTTCTGCCGGATGATACACCTTGATAGAGGTAAGGAGATGAACAATCGACTTCTTTGATTAGTGCGTAATCACCATGCTGGCGCTTACTGGTGATCTTTCCGGTTTTGTCGTCAGTTGGTAACTCTACATTATGCATAAGCTCTAAAATCTCTATAGAATCTTCTCTACCATGCACATCAACACTGCCTTTAACTTGATTTCCTGCATCATCGGTAAGCCATAGATACACAGGTATTGCCATATCAAAATCCCTCTTAATTATGCTGGTATTGAGCGTTAATTGTACTACTTATGGATGTATACGGAGAATATTTTTCCGAGAAACCTATTGAAATAAAAGTGATTTAAGTAAAACTACATTGGGTGTTAGGGTAATCCCCCCGAAAAACCGGTGAGATAAGCACTGTGATAAATGCTGTGTTAAATCGAAAATTCTTGCTCCTGGGGCTAAGCCCCGGTTACACTAAATATCTACACATTTTCAATGTGTAACTGATTGTTTTATAAATGAAATGACTCGGGGTGCCCTTCCTTGTGAAGGCTGAGAAATACCCGTACCACCTGATCTGGATAATGCCAGCGTAGGGAAGTCTGACACTGCTCGTGTCCCTTCTTTCACGCGGGCAGGAGCTGAACCATGCAGCCTGACCTGCACAGCCGCGCACTCGCGGCCCACGCCTTACAGCAATTTAGAACCCTTTCTCCACTCACACATTGTATGACCAATGAGGTCGTGCAGAATTTTACCGCCAATACGCTTCTGGCATTGGGCGCGTCACCTGCGATGGTGATTGAACCCGAAGAAGCCAGCCAGTTTGCGGCTGTTGCCCATGCAGTGCTGATTAATGTCGGTACGCTGACCGAGAGCCGCGCCATTGCTATGCGTGCGGCGGTCGAGCAGGCGCAGCGGGCGAATACGCCCTGGACGCTCGATCCTGTTGCCGTTGGGGCACTGGAGTTTCGCCGTCGTTTTTGCCTGGATTTGCTCTCGCTCCAGCCTGCTGCCATTCGCGGTAACGCCTCTGAAATACTCGCGCTAGCGGGAATGCGCGGAGGTGGGCGCGGTGTAGATACCACCGACACAGCAGCCGCTGCGCTGCCGGCGGCACAGGCGCTGGCATGCAGGGTCGCCTCCATCGTCGTGGTAACCGGGGAGGTGGATTACGTTACCGATGGCCAGCGTACCGTGAGTATTCGCGGTGGCGATCCATTGATGACGCGTGTCGTTGGCACCGGATGTGCGCTGTCGGCGGTGGTGGCTGCCAGCTGTGCGCTGCAGGGGGATCGGCTGAGTAATGTCGCGTCTGCCTGTAGCTGGATGAAGCAGGCCGGTGAATTCGCCACTGAACACTCGACAGGGCCAGGAAGCTTTATTCCTGCATTCCTTGATGCTTTATATAACCTGAACGCGCAGGAGCTGGCATGAAACGGATTAACGCATTAACAATTGCCGGAACCGATCCCAGCGGTGGTGCAGGTATTCAGGCGGATTTAAAAACATTCTCTGCGCTCGCGGCCTATGGCTGCTCGGTCATCACGGCTCTGGTGGCGCAAAATACGCGTGGTGTGCAGTCGGTTTATCGGATCGAACCTGATTTTGTTGCCGCGCAACTGGACTCCGTGTTCAGTGATGTGCGCATAGATACCACCAAAATCGGTATGCTGGCAGAAACGGATATTGTGGAAGCGGTCGCCGAGCGTTTACGCCGCTTTCAGGTACGAAATGTGGTGCTTGATACAGTGATGTTGGCGAAAAGCGGCGATCCGCTGCTGTCCTCCTCTGCGGTAGAAACACTGCGTACTCGCCTGCTGCCGCAGGTGTCGATCATTACCCCGAATCTGCCGGAGGCCGCCGCATTGCTCGAAACAAGCCATGCCCAAACGGAGCAGGAAATGCTGGCGCAGGGGCGTGCTCTGCGGGCATTGGGCTGCGAGGCGGTGCTGATGAAGGGCGGTCATCTGGATGACGCGCAAAGCCCTGACTGGCTGTTTACTCGCGAGGGCGAGCAGCGCTTTACTGCGCCAAGAGTGAAGACCAAAAACACCCATGGCACCGGTTGTACGCTGTCGGCAGCGCTGGCGGCGCTACGCCCGCGTCATGCAAACTGGGCCGATACGGTGCAGGAGGCCAAAATATGGCTCTCGGCGGCACTGGCCCAGGCAGATTCCCTGGACGTGGGCGAGGGGATAGGTCCGGTACACCATTTCCACGCGTGGTGGTAACAGGGATAAATGCGTATACTGGCTGAAGATTCAGCGGTCAGGAAAAAGATAAATGGAACAAGCGCATACCCAGCTTATCGCGCAACTGAATGAACGCATTTCGGCGGCGGATAACACGCCGCTGTACCTTAAATTCGCCCAAACGGTGAAGAACGCTGTCCGCAGCGGCATCCTCGAGCATGGCAATATTCTGCCTGGTGAGCGCGATCTCAGCCAGCTGACCGGCGTTTCGCGCATTACGGTGCGTAAAGCGATGCAGGCGCTGGAGGAAGAAGGGGTAGTGACCCGCGCCCGTGGTTACGGAACGCAGATCAACAATATCTTTGAATATTCGCTAAAAGAAGCGCGCGGCTTTTCTCAGCAGGTGGTGTTACGCGGAAAAAAACCAGATACGCTGTGGGTCAATAAACGCGTGGTGCCGTGTCCGGAAGAGGTGGCGCAGCAGCTGGCGATTACCGCCGGCAGTGACGTTTTTCTGCTTAAGCGTATTCGCTATGTGGATGAAGACGCCGTATCCATTGAAGAGTCCTGGGTCCCTGCGCATCTTATTCATGATGTGGATGCCATCGGCGTCTCGCTGTACGACTATTTTCGCAGCCAGCATATTTTCCCGCAGCGTACGCGCTCCCGCGTCAGCGCCCGCATGCCGGATGCGGAGTTCCAGTCGCACATTCAGATGGACAGCAAAGTGCCGGTGCTGGTGATCAAGCAGGTCGCGCTTGACCAGCAGCACCGGCCCATTGAATACAGCATCAGTTACTGCCGCAGCGACCTATACGTCTTTGTGTGCGAGGAGTAACGCGCCGCGCGAGGGGGCGCAATCGCCGCCGCGATGCCCGACCACCCACGATCCCACCGCGTTGCCAAGCAACACGGCATCGGACAGCGACCAGCCAGATGCCAGCCCGGCCAGCATGCCGCCTGCGTGACTGTCGCCAGCGCCAATGGTGTCAACCACGTTCGTTGGAAATGCAGGCACGCAGCCGGATGTCGTTTCACTGAAATACCATGCGCCGTCTTTATCGTGGCGAACTACCACCGGCGTGGCAAAGCGCTTCACCCACTCAGCGCCAAAACCCTCGACATCCACGCTTAACCTGAACCGTTCTGCGGCAATGTCTGCTTCCTGCCGATTCAGTGACACCAGCGGGTGACAGGCCAGTATTCGCGCCATTAAGGTATCGGAGATGTCGCCGATGCGTGGCCCAAAATCGATAAATGGCGTCACCTCATCCAGACTCTCCAGCCACTGCACCAGCAGCTCGCCGCACGGCGAAGCCAGCTGATAGCCGGAAAGATACACCAGACTGTGGCGCGGGATCGTCAACTGCGCAAGCCAGTCGGCGTTCCACTGATTTTCGACGCCGCTGAAGGACATAAAGGTGCGTTCACCGTCCGGCTCAACTAGCGCCAGACACCAGCCATTATCACCTTCGGCATGATCAATCAGACTGTGTAAACCCTCTTTTGCCATCCGGTTGCGGATGATATCTGCCCACACGCCTTGACCTAGCGGCAAGGCATTGCTGGCGTCGATACCTAAACGCTTAAGCGCGACGGCGATGTTCAGCGCACAGCCGCCAACATTAACGCCTTGTTGTTTAAGCTCGATGTCACAACCGCGCCAGGGCAGGGCATACGCATCGGCAATCACATCGATCACCGCTGCACCGACTACCGTCACCGGGCGTTGGGTGTGCAATTGCGGGATAAGTGCCTGCAAACGCGTGGTGCTCATCGCGCCTCCCGTTGCTCACGCAGGCGCATTAATCCGCTGGCGTAGCGGGTAAAGTCCAACTGATTGACCGCATCCAGTTCCTGTTTCAACACAGGGTCAATCGCGCCGACGCCGTGCAGTGCGCCGCAAATTGCCGTCGCCATGGCACCGATGGTGTCGGTGTCACCGCCAAGATTCGCGCACAAAATAGCGCAGCGCTTAGGGTCGGTGTGTGCCAGTTCCACCATGGCGATAGCGCAGGGCACGGATTCAATGGTGCTGGTGCCAGCTCCCACCACCTGATACAGCTGCTCACTGGCAGACTCGATACCGTTAGCATCGCGGACGATTTTCAGTGCCAGTTCGAGGCGCGCCGCGAGCGATGCGCTAAAGGTGGTGATCCGTTTTTGCTGGGCGTGGTGGGCAATGGCGGGAAGCGCATCGACAATATCGCACCATTGTTCGCCGTCGATCGCGCGCGACACTGCCCACGCGATAACCACGGCCCCGGCCACCGCCAGATCCGATTTATGCGTCGGGCTGGACGCCAGCGCCACATCATCAATGAAGGCATCAAGATCGTGTGCGGGTAGCAGGCAGCCTAACGGTGAAACGCGCATGGCCGCACCGTTGGTGACACCGTTGTTTTCCAGCTCAGTAACGGGTTTTCCGTCGCGGATGGCCTTAAGGGCAATCTTCGAGGTGGGGCCCAGCACGTTTTTATTGAAGGCATCGAAATCTTCCGCCCAGGCCAGGATATTTCGGCCAATGACGTCGGGGACAATTTTCCCGTCGCATTCCAGCAGAGCATCTGCAAGGCACAGCGCCATGGCTGTGTCATCAGTGAACTCCGCCTGGTTAAAATAGCAGGCGGCGTTATTTTCCGCGGGGCCGGGCAAAAAGCGGTCAATCCAGCCAAAGTGTGCTTTCACGCGGGTTCTGGGCCATAGCTCTGACGGCATGCCCATCGCATCCCCTAACGCCTGCCCATAAAGAGCACCGAGAATACGCTCTGCTTTCATTTTACTTCCCCTTTTTTCAATGCCAGATCGCGGTCGTTCACGTTAATTGCGGTGATTTCTTTGTCAGACTCGCGAAAGAAAATCATAAACAGTACGGCAATGACGGCAATCATGACTGCGCCAAATCCCCACATGCCCGCCCAGTTAAAGGTGAGACCGTTAACCGGTTCTTTATACGCAAACATTTTTTCCATCATCACCCCGCCCAGGCGATAGCCCAGCAGACTACCGAATCCCTGACAGCAGAGGGTGATCAACCCCTGTGCGGCGGTACGCATATGCACAGGCGCTTTTTTATCCACGTAGATATAGGCCGTAACATAGTAGAAATCGTAACTGACGCCGTGCAGCAGAATGCCGAGAAACAGCAGTGCGTAGGTGAAATATTCTTCCGCGCCGCCGTAGACGAAAAAGCCATAGCGGATCGCTGCAGTAATAAGACCAAGCAATAATACCTTTTTAATGCCAAAGCGCTTAGTAAAGAACGGCAGCGCCAGCATAAAGAAGATTTCCGAGAACTGACCCAGCGTCATCCAGCCGGTGGCATTTTTCATTCCGACTTCGGTCAGGTAACCATTGGCGAAGATGTAGTAAAACGCCAGCGGCATTGCAAACAGAAACGAACAGAAGAAAAAGACAAGGAAGTTCTTATCACGCAGCAGGATCAGTGCATCCAGCCCCAGCATGACTTTGATATCCATCTTGCCGGTACTTTTTGGCGGCGTATCCGGCAAGAAGAAGGCGAAGACACCCAGCAGCGCGGAGCTCCCGGCGGTGATCAGCAACGGGATATTGGTGGGGGAGATATCGCTGTAGCCCAGCATTTGCGGTAAGAACCCGCAGGCTAAACCGGAGGCAATCCAGCCAATGGTGCCCATCACGCGGATGCGTGGGAAGTCACGCTCGACGTCCGGGACGTTGGCAAAGGCAATACTGTTGGTCAGCGCAATGGTGGGCATATAGGTCAGTGAATACGCCAACAATAGCGGGAAGAAGCCGCCGAAGGTGGTCTGCTGCGCGGCGAAGTACATCAGAATGGCGCCGACGAACATTAACACCGCCAGGACTTTTTGCGCGGAGAAAAAGCGGTCAGTGAGCGAACCGACAAAAATCGGTGACAGGATTGCGGCAATGGCGGTACAGGCGTAGGACCAGCCAATTTCTCCGGCGCTGAATCCGCTTTTACTCAGCCACAGCCAAAGCGGTACAAACCAGGCGCCCCAGATAAACCACTCCACGAACATCATGAACGACAGCTTTGCTGTAGTTTTCATCTTTACATCCTTCATGACAGGTAAGGTACGTTTTCATAGTACCAGTAGATAATACCTTTAAAATACCTTTGTGTTTTAATTTTGACCGCCTTAACGTTTTTTAATGCCTGAATCGAGCCAGCGGAAATGACTGAAAAGTGCGCTAAAGATGGAAAAAAAGCGCAGTCGGTACCAGGCTTATGGCTGCCCGCAACAAGGCGGGTCAGGACAATTCACATTCCGGTATCCAACCGGAACTTACGGGAGCATAGCTATGACTGATATTGCGCAGTTGCTTGGCAAAGATGCCGACAACCTTTTACAGCATCGTTGTATGACCATTCCTTCTGACCAACTTTACCTGCCAGGGCATGATTACGTCGACCGCGTGATGGTAGACAATAATCGCCCGCCTGCCGTGCTGCGTAATATGCAGACGCTGTACAACACGGGCCGACTCGCTGGCACGGGATACCTGTCGATTCTGCCGGTCGACCAGGGCGTGGAGCATTCCGCCGGGGCCTCGTTTGCCGCCAACCCGTTGTACTTTGATCCGAAGAATATTGTGGAGCTGGCTATCGAAGCGGGCTGTAACTGCGTGGCGTCGACCTACGGCGTGCTGGCTTCCGTATCTCGTCGCTATGCACACCGTATTCCGTTCCTCGTAAAAATTAACCACAACGAAACGCTCAGCTACCCGAATACCTTTGACCAGACGCTGTATGCCAGTGTGGAGCAGGCATTCAATATGGGCGCGGTGGCGGTCGGGGCTACGATCTATTTTGGCTCAGAGGAATCGCGTCGTCAGATTGAAGAGATTTCTGCAGCGTTTGAACGTGCGCATGAACTGGGGATGGTGACGGTGCTGTGGGCCTATCTGCGCAACTCCGCATTTAAGAAAGACGGGGTGGATTATCACGTTTCCGCCGACCTGACCGGGCAGGCAAACCACCTGGCGGCCACCATCGGAGCGGATATTGTTAAGCAGAAAATGGCGGAAAATAACGGCGGGTATAAGGCCGTTAACTTTGGCTATACCGACGATCGCGTCTACAGCAAGCTGACCAGCGACAACCCGATTGACCTGGTGCGTTATCAACTGGCGAACTGCTATATGGGCCGCGCCGGGCTGATTAACTCCGGCGGTGCGGCAGGGGGCGAAACCGATCTCAGCGATGCGGTGCGCACGGCGGTAATTAACAAGCGTGCCGGTGGTATGGGTCTGATCCTCGGACGTAAAGCGTTCAAGAAAACCATGGCAGATGGCGTTAAGTTGATTAACGCCGTGCAGGACGTTTATCTGGATAACAAAGTAACCATTGCGTAAATTATCGCGGGTTGTGGTCATGTCACGGCAACCCGCGTTTCTTGAAAAATTAAATTCAAAATATCATTTCAGTATAATCGCAATATTAGTCCGATCTACCTCACGTTTCTCCTGCCTTTTGTGAAAAGCATCACCTCTCCCTGTGCACTTGCACAGAAAATAGTCATGCCTTAGCGCGGAATGTCCGAGGCAAAGTTGCTTTTTTGCACATACATTTAGATGTGAAACAGCATTTCAAAGTTGCGCTAAGGACCCAATAATGAAAATTGAAGCTATCAATGTCTCCGTCTTCCAGTATCCCACCCGCCGGGTTTCTGATACCGCCGGACATTCCCATCCGGGGCCGGAAAGCCTCGCCAAAATGGCCATGCTGACCATTACCGCCGATGACGGAACCCAGGGGTATTCGTTTGCACCGCCGGAAGTGGTGCGCCCGTTTGTGGTGAATACCTTTTTTCGCAAAGTGATGGTCGGTCAGGACCCGTTTAATCGGGAGCGCATCTGGCAGGATCTGGTGCACTGGCAGCGGGGAAGCGCGCATCAACTGACCGAACGCGCGCTGTCTTTTGTTGAGCAGGCGCTGTGGGATTTGATAGGCCGCAAGCTCAACATGCCGGTCTACAAGCTGCTGGGTGGTTTTCGCGATAAGGTCCCGGCCTACGGCAGCACCATGTGTGGTGACGATCTGCCCGGCGGACTGTCGACGCCGGAAGAATATGCCTGCTTTGCCGAAAAACTGGTCGCTCGTGGATATAAGGCGATCAAACTGCATACCTGGATGCCGCCGGTCTCCTTCGCGCCAAATCCGAAGATGGATGTGAAAGCCTGCGCCGCCGTGCGCGAGGCGGTCGGACCGGATATTGATCTGATGATCGACGGCTATCACTGGTACAGCCGTACAGAAGCGCTGTACATCGGCAAGGAACTGGAAAAACTCAACTTTGCCTGGTTTGAAGAGCCGATGGAAGAAGAGAGCATGGCGTCTTACGCCTGGCTTGCCGAAAATCTCTCCATTCCGATCATTGGTCCGGAAAGCCTCGGTGGAAAACACCACAGCCGCGCGGACTGGGTGAAGGCGGGCGCATGCGACATTTTACGTGCTGGTGCCAACGGTGTGGGGGGGATCTCGCCCACCCTGAAAGTGGCCAACCTGGCCGAGTCGTTTGGCATGGACTGCGAAGTACACGGCAACGGTGCGGCGAGCCTCGCGGTGATTGGCGCGATTCGAAACTGTCGCTGGTACGAGCGCGGCCTGCTGCATCCGTTCCTCGACTACGACGAACCGGCCGCCTACCTGAACAGCATTGTTGACCCGATGGACGCCGACGGTTTTGTGCATCTGCCACAGCGCCCCGGTCTGGGGGAAGACATCAATTTTGCCTATATCGAAGCCAACACCGTCAGCCACGACTGACTGAAAACAATAAATGCCGGATAAGCCAAGCGTCATCCGGCAACATGTACCCTACAGTACAGGCAAACAATAGATGAAAAAAACTTCCTTACTGGGCGCGTGTTTACTCGCACTCGCCGTGTCGATGGGGAGCAGTGCGGCGTACGCCAAAACGCCGCCCGATCAGCTCATCATTGGTATGAACATGAATAACCTGCTGACTCTCGATCCGGCCGCCATGACCGGCAACGAAGTGGTGGGCATTGTGGTGAATTTATATGACTCGCTGGTGGAGTTGGATCCTGCCCAGTTGACCCATGTGAAACCCGCGCTGGCGACATCCTGGGATGTCAGTCCGGATGGCACCACCCTGACTTTTCATCTGCGCGATGACGTGACCTTTCACTCCGGTAATCCGTTGACTGCTGACGATGTGGTGTGGTCGATGCGTCGGATCCTGCACCTGAATCTGGCGCAGTCGTCGGTGTGGAAATCCTACGGCTTTAGCAAAAAAAATATCGACCAACAGGTCAGCGCCCCGGACAGGTTTACAGTGAAAATCACGCTGCCCAAAGCCAACGATCCGCAGTTGATTATCTATTCACTGGGGGCGCTGGGGAATCTCGGCGTGCTGGACAGCAAAACCGTGCAGCAACATGTGCTGAATAACGACTGGGGCAACCACTGGCTGACCACCAATGAAGCCGGGTCTGGCCCGTTTACCCTTGATACCTGGCAGGCGAAAGATGTCCTGCGCATGACGCGTAACCCGAACTACTGGCGCGGCGAGGCGAAAATGAGCCGCGTGGTGTTGCGTCATTTTCAGGAATCCCAGACCCTGCGTCTGATGATTGCCAAGGGCGATCTGGATATTGCCAGTAATATGGCGGTTTCAGACATCAATGCCCTGCGTAGCGATCCTGACCTGAGCGTGGATGCCGTCCAGCGAGGCACGATGTATTACGTGGCAATGAGCATGAAGGAGGCGCACTTCGCCAATCCGAAAGTCCGTGAAGCCGTGCGTTACCTGATTGATTATCAGGGGATCAATAAAGCGCTGATGCCGGGATACGGCGTATTGCATCAGCGACCTATCAAGGCAGGAATGCCCTCCACGCTGCGTGACCCCGGCTATCGCCTCGACATTCCGCGCGCTAAAAAGCTGCTGGCGGAGGCGGGATACCCGGACGGTTTCGACACCACGCTGCGGGTGCTGGCTGACCAGCCTTTCCAGAATATCGCGATTGCCGTGCAGTCCACGCTGATGCAGGCGGGTATTAACGCCAAAATTATCACCGGAACCGGTAATCAGATCTACGGCGCAATGCGCGAGCGTAAATTTGACATGCTGGTCGGGCGCGGCGGCAGCGGCATGGAACCGCATCCGCACTCCAGCCTGCGGGCGCTGGTCTATAACCCGGATAACAGCGATGCAGCCCGGCTTACCAACTTTCAGGGCTGGCGCACAGGTTTCTACGATAAACCGCTTAATGACATGATCGACAGCGCCCTGCTGGAGCGTGACCCGCAAACGCAGACTCGCGCGTATCAGGCGATCCAGACCCGCTACGACCAGCTCGTTCCCGCGCTAATTCCGCTGTCGCAAATGGTGGATTCGGTCGTTGTGCGCCGTGAGGTGCAGAATTATCAGCCGCATCCGTCGGCCACCACGTTTTTGCGTGATGTGTATAAAACCGGAGGTGAACAATGAGCGTTGCCATACTTGCACCTGGCTCACGCGCCCGGCGTGTCTCGACCCGTCTGATACAGGTGGCAATGACGTTGTTTGGATTGCTGCTGCTGACCTTTTTTATCGGTCGCGTCATGCCGATCGACCCGGTACTGGCGATCGTGGGACCTGATGCGGATCAGAGCACCTATCAGCAAGTGTATCACCAGTTAGGCTTTGATAAATCGCTGGCGGCGCAGTTTGGTATTTACTTCACCAATCTGCTGCACGGCGATCTGGGTAATGCGCTGCTGACCGGTAAGCCGGTGATGGATGACATTGTACGCGTTTTCCCGGCCACCATTGAGCTGGCGACGATGGCCATTGTGGTAGGGGCGGGTCTGGGGATCCCGCTGGGGGTGTTGGCGGCGGCACGACGCAATAGCCTGTCGGATTACGTGGTGCGCATCATTAGCCTGGCAGGTTATTCCACACCGATTTTCTGGGTGGGGATGATGGGGCTGCTGGTGTTCTACGCCTGGCTAAGCTGGGTGGGCGGCGCGGGGCGTCTGGATCTCGGACTGGACGGGCTGGTGCCACGCCAGACCGGATTAATGACCGTCGACGCGCTGTTGGCCGGTAATGCCACCGTGTTCTGGAATGCCATTAATCATCTGGTTTTGCCTGCTGCGCTATTGGGTTTTCACTCTCTGGCTTACATCAGCCGTATGACCCGTAGCTTTATGCTGGCGCAGCTTTCACAGGAGTTCATTATCACCGCGCGCGTCAAAGGGCTGACCGAGCGTCAGGTCATCTGGAACCATGCGTTTCGCAATATTCTGGTGCAACTGCTCACGGTGGTCGCGCTGGCCTACGGTTCGCTATTGGAAGGCGCGGTGCTGATTGAAACCGTCTTTTCCTGGCCCGGTTTTGGCTCCTATTTAACCGGCAGCCTGCTGCTGGGTGACATGAATGCGGTGATGGGCTGCGTGCTGCTGGTTGGGGTGATTTTCGTCATGCTCAATCTGCTCTCCGACATGCTGTATCAATTCTTTGATCCGAGGACAAAATCATGACGGTTTCTCTGGATACGCCGCGGGATAGCGGCAATAGCGAACAACGTCTGCGGGCGAAGCAGGCGCTGCTGCGAGCGCGCGGGTTCATGGGCAAGATGGCGCGTAACCCGCTGACCGCCATTGGCGGCGGAATTATTGCGTTGTTACTGCTGGTGGCCATTTTTGCCCCGCTTATCGCACCGTACAACCCGTTGGTGCAGGATTTAAACAGTGCGCTGGTGGCGCCGAACGCGCAGCACTGGTTCGGGACCGATGAGTTTGGCCGCGATATCTTTAGCCGCCTGGTGTATGGCTCGCGCATCACGCTGTATATCGTGCTGCTGGTGTCGGTCACCGTAGGGCCGCTCGGTCTGCTGCTTGGCGTCACGGCGGGTTACTTCGGTGGCAAGGTCGACATGGTACTGATGCGCGTCACCGACATTTTCATTTCTTTTCCAAGCCTGGTACTGGCACTGGCCTTTGTCGCGGCACTCGGTCCGGGGCTGGAGCACGTAGTAATTGCCATTACGCTGACCGCCTGGCCGCCGATTGCGCGTCTGGCTCGTGCGGAAACGCTCTCGTTGCGTCAGGCCGATTTTATCTCTGCCGTTCGCCTGCAGGGGGCATCGGCAGGACGTGTGCTGTGGCGTCACATCGTACCGCTATGCCTGCCGTCGGTGATTATTCGTATCACCATGAATATGGCGGGGATCATTCTGACCGCTGCGGGCCTTGGGTTTCTGGGGTTAGGGGCTCAGCCACCGGATCCGGAATGGGGGGCGATGATCTCCAGCGGGCGCACCTACATGATGGAATGCTGGTGGGTAGTGACTATTCCGGGGCTGGCGATTTTGATCAACAGCCTGGCGTTCAACTTCTTAGGAGATGGCTTACGTGACATCCTCGATCCTCGCAGCGAATGATTCGCCTCTGCTTGATGTGCGTAACCTGCACGTCGATTTTATCAACGGCGGCGCGGTCACCCAGGCGGTGCGCGGCGTCTCCTTTCAACTCGGACGTGAAAAACTGGCGATTGTGGGTGAGTCAGGCTCCGGTAAATCCACCGTCGGGCGAGCGCTGCTGCACCTGCATCCGAAAAAAGCACGGGTTACGGCAGACAAAATGCAGTTTAGCGATGTGGATTTAGCCCATGCCAGCGAGGCGCAGATGCGGCAAATTCGCGGCAAGCGTATCTCGATGATTATGCAGGACCCGAAATACTCCCTTAATCCGGTGGTGAGCGTTGGCGATCAGATTGCCGAAGCCTGGCTTACCCATCATCCGGGGCGCAAGGCTGAGGCCAAAGCCAGGGCGCTGGAAATGCTGGAGGTGGTGCGTATTCGTCAGCCGCAGCGGGTGTATCAGCTCTATCCGCACGAGATTTCTGGTGGCCAGGGGCAACGTGTCATGATCGCGATGATGTTAATCACCGATCCGGAACTGGTGATTGCCGACGAACCCACCTCGGCGCTGGACGTGTCGGTGCGTCTGCAGGTATTGGGGCTGCTTGACTCGCTGGTGGAGTCGCGTGGGTTGGGGCTTATTTTTATCAGTCATGACATCAACCTTGTGCGCAGCTTCTGCGATCGCGTCCTGGTGATGTATGCCGGGCGGGTGGTGGAATCCATCGCTGCAGGCGATCTCCACCATGCGCAGCATCCCTATACTCAGGGGCTGATTAGCGCATTGCCAGAAATCTACAACCGCCGGGCGGTGCTGCCGGTGCTGCAACGTCAGCCCAGTTGGCTGAGTGAGGAGGGGATATGATCGACGTTAAAAATCTGAACCTGGCATTTGGTGAGGGAGAAAAACGCAATCAGGTGCTGTATGACGTGACGTTTGGGGTTCAGCCCGGAGAGGTCTACGGTCTGGTTGGGGAGTCTGGTTCGGGAAAGACAACCGTACTGAAGTGCCTGGCTGGATTGTTTACCCATTGGCAGGGTGAACTGGCGATCGACGGACAAGCCCTGGGTCACCGTATTCGCCGCGAACGCTGCCGCCTGGTACAGATGGTATTCCAGGACCCATATGGTTCACTGCATCCCCGGCATACCATCAGCGATATCCTCGAAGAGCCGCTGTTGATCCACGGCATTGCTGACCGGGATCGGCGGGTTAACGGGCTGCTGGATAAGGTCGGTCTGAACCGGGCATTTCGCGACCGGTATCCGCATCAGCTTTCTGGCGGGCAGCGTCAGCGTGTGGCGATTGCTCGGGCGCTAATCCTCGAACCGCAGGTGCTGTTGCTGGACGAGCCGACCTCTGCGTTGGACGTATCGGTACAGGCCGAAATTCTTAACCTGCTGGCTGAATTGCAAAAGGAGTCCAGCCTGACCTATCTGCTGGTCACCCACGATCTGGGGGTTATTGCGCATTTGTGTCAGAAAGTGGCGGTGATGCAATACGGAAAAATTCTTGAAACGCTCACCGTGGATGCGCTGGTCAACGGTGAGGCGCAAACCGAGTATACCCGGATGTTAATAAGCGGCAGCCAGCGCTATTCCCGCGATCTGGCGCGGGAAGTGGCGGCGTACTAGCGTAACAAGGGACAACCAGGCGGTAACCGGCAGCGCAGCGCGGCGGGGAGGATTTCGATGTGAAATTCCTGCCCGCTTAGCGGTTCGCCATCGAGATTAAACGTGATTTCATGCGGGGCACGGATATCAAACCAGGATGACGCGCCATCAATAATATTGGGGTTGTCGTCGGATTGGGTAAGTGCCGAAAGTAGCGCCGGAAGAAGCTCATCGCCGGTAAAAATGCGCAGTTGCAGCAGACCGTCGTTGATCAGTGCCGTGGGGCAAAGTTGCTGCCCGCCGCCAGCCTGACGACCATTGCCGATGCCGATCACCAGCGCGTCTCCCTGCCAGTGAAAGTTTTCCCCGCGAATTTCGCAGCTGTCGGGCTTCAGCGTGTCCATGCGCATGAGCCCATGAATAAAGTACGACACGCCGCCCAGCGCGGCTTTGAGTTTTTCTGGTGTTTCTGTCGTGACCCGCGTGCCGAATCCGCCCGTCGCCATATTGATAAAACAGGTTTTATCATTGACCTGCACCATATCTATTTCAACCGCATTGCCGGCGATGGCCAGCTTCAAGGCTTTATCCAGAACATCAGGAATACCCACGCTGGTGGCGAAGTCATTTGCGGTTCCCAGCGGCAAAATCCCCAGTGCGGGTATATCCTCCCCCTGGCAATGGATGAGCGCGGTGGAGACTTCGTTGATGGTGCCATCACCGCCGCCCGCAATGACGGTGGCAACGCCCAACTGGCGGGCCTCATCAACGTAACGCCGGGCGTCGCCTTTTTCCCAGGTGACGCGCACATGGATCTCAACGCCCTCATCGCGTAGCAGGGCAATCGCCTCGCGCAGCGGGGGATTATCAGCACTTTTTCCATTCAGGATCAGTAAGCTGGCTGGGAATGCTATCATCCTGTTGCCTCACTTTTATCGTTTTAACAAGTGTATGCCAGGAATGGGTTTATGGCGTAAGAACTGACCGAAAGCGCGGACGTTAAACGTAAAAAGCCGCGATTTGCGGCTTTTTCAGGTAAGGCAGGGATTACTGCGGGAACCACTGATCGCTGATTTTTTGATAGGTACCGTCAGCTTTAATGGCGGCCAGCGCAGTGTTCAGTTTTTCCAGCAGCGCGGTGTTATCCGGGCGAACGGCAATGCCAAGGCCGGTGCCGAAGTATTGCGGGTCAGTTACTTTGTCCGTTGCTACGCCTAACTGCGGATTGGTTTTCAGCCACTCGTTAACTACGGCAGTGTCGCCAAATACGCCATCAATACGCCCGTTTTTCAGGTCAATGATCGCATTCTGGTAGCTGTCGTACGCCACGGTTTTCACTTCAGGATGTTTATCCTGCAGGTATTTCTGGTGCGTGGTGCCGTTTTCCATGCCGATACGTTTGCCTTTCAAATCAGCAAAGGTTTTATAGGTGTCTTTTTTCGCAATGACCAGCGCTGAGTTGGCATAGTAGGGCTGAGTAAAGGAGACCTGCTTACTACGTTCTGGCGTGATGTCCATACCGGAAATCACCGCATCGTATTTTTTGAATTTCAGCGCGGGGATCAGGCTGTCGAACGCATGATTAGTAAAAGTACAGTCAGCCTGCATTTGTTTGCACAATGCTGAAGCCAGGTCGATGTCAAAACCAACAATTTTATTGCTGGCATCCAACGATTCGAATGGCGGGTAGGTTGCTGAGACACCGAAATTGATTTTATCAGCAGCAGAGGCGCCGGTGGCGAAGGTAGCAAGTAATGCGGCCAGGACTAACTTTTTCATGGTGGAACTCCCGTCTGTCAATCTTATGATGATTCACCGTGTCTGCGGCGTTGATTTACAATGCCATTTAATGAATTTGTATGCAATAAAAATGATTAAATATTTTATGTGGAATAAAAAAAAGCGGACAGTCCAGAGACATGTCCGCCTTTACTATTCAGCTTTATGCAGTTATTGACTTAATTGCGGTGTTCAAACGCCAGTGCTTTACGCTCGATTAAGCGCATCATCAACGTCAGCAGGCCGTTAACAATCAGATAAATCACGCCCGCCGCGCCGAAGACCATGACGTCATAGGTACGACCATACAACAGCTGGCTGTAACCCATGACTTCCATCAGCGTGATGGTGTAGGCCAGGGAGGTACTTTTGAACACCAGCACCACTTCGTTGGAGTACGAGGAGAGGGCGCGTTTAAAGGCGTACGGCAGCAAGATGGCCAGCGTATCTTTCTTGCTCATCCCCAATGCACCACAGGATTGCCACTGACCTTCCGGGATTGCGCGAATAGCGCCGTAGAACAGCTGCGTAGTATACGCGGCACTGTTTAACGACAGCGCAATCAAGGCGCACAGCCAGGGTTCTGACAGCAGATGCCAGAGGACCGGATACTCCTGCAGCGCGGGAAACTGCCCCGGACCGTAGTAGATCAGGAAGATTTGCACCAACAACGGCGTACCGGTAAACAGCGTAATGTAGGCGCGTACCAGCCACACCAGCACCGGGGTTTTCAGCGTCAGGATGACGGTGAAAATCAGCGCCATGACCAGCGCAACCACGATGGAGGCAACCGTCAACGTCAGGCTGGTATGCAGCCCTTTCATCAGTTCTGGTAAATACTCAAGCATCAGCCCGGTCTCCGTTCAAAACGTGTCGCGCGCAGGTCAATGCGTTTGAGAATGTACTGACTCAACAGCGTTATCACCAGATAAATGGCCGCCGCCACGATGTACCAGGTAAACGGCTCCTGAGTACGTGTGGCAATGCTTTTGGTTTGCAGCATCAGATCGTTGACGCTGATCAGGCTTACCAGCGCGGTATCTTTCAGCAAAACCAGCCACTGGTTACCCAGTCCCGGCAGGGCATGACGCCACATTTGCGGCATCACCAGACGAAAGAAGATCGCGGTTTTGGACAACCCCAGCGCCTGACCAGACTCCCATTGCCCGAGCGGGACGGCTTTCAGTGCGCCACGCAGCGTTTGCGACGCATAGGCCGCATACAGCAATGACAGCGCAATGACGCCGCACAGGAACGGACTGACGTCGAAGTTTTCGATCTCCATCTGCACCGGGATCTGCACGATGCCAAGATTTATCGTAAACCCATCGGCCAGCGTCAGCAGCAGCTGAGAGGAACCGAAATAGATAAACAGAACCACCAGAATTTCCGGCAGTCCGCGCAGGAGCGTCACCAGGGCTGAACCCGTCCATGCCACTGGACGCCATTTAGCAGACTCCCAGACGGCAAACAACATTGCGAGAGCCAGGCCAATGATCAGCGCACAAACGGCAAGGCCGACGGTCATCCCGGCGGCGCTTGCTAAAGGAAAAAATTCATTCATCTAATATTACTTCTGGAACCATTTGTTATAGATGGTTTCGTACGTCCCATCTTTCTTCACTTTTTCCAGCGCAGCATTGAATTTCTGCTGCAGCTCGGTATTGCCCTGGCGCATGGCGATGCCCAGACCGGTACCGAAGTAATCTTTATCGGTGACTTTATCGCCAACGGCGGCCAGTTTCGGATTGTCCTTCAGCCATTCGGTCACGACAGCGGTATCACCAAAGACGCCATCAATACGCCCGTTCTGCAGGTCGAGTTTGGCATTCTGGTAGCTGTCATACGGGACGGTGGTGACTTCCGGATGTTTATCCATGATGAATTTCTGGTGCGTGGTGCCGTTTTGTACGCCCACTTTCTTGCCTTTCAGCTGGTCAATGCTGGTGTATTTACCCTGTTGACCAACAAACAACGCGGAGTTGTCATAGTAAGGCGTAGTGAACAACACCTGCTTTTCACGCTCCGGCGTGATGTCCATTCCGGCCATTACCGCGTCAAAACGGCGGAATTTCAGGCTTGGGATCAGGCTGTCGAAAGCCTGGTTAGTGAACGTACAGGTGGCGTCGATCTCTTTACACAGCGCATTTGCCAGGTCAACGTCAAAACCCACGATGTTGTTATTAGCATCAATGGATTCAAACGGAGGATAAGACGCTTCGGTAGCGAAGCGAATGGTTTGGGCTGCGGTAGCGGAAAGGCTAAAACCTGCGATTAGCGCGGCAATCAGAACTTTTTTCATTGTATTGTCCCGAATCTTAGTGAGAGAGATAGTTTTTAAACGCTTCGGTTTGCGGGTTGGCAAAGCAGCTCGCATTCCCAAACTCGACGATATGACCGTTTTCCATATACACCACACGACTGGCCGTTTTACGGGCGACTTCCACTTCGTGGGTGACGATCACCTGAGTAATATTGGTTTCTGCCAGCTCACGAATGATGCTGACTATTTGTGCGGTAATTTCCGGGTCAAGCGCTGCGGTCGGTTCATCAAACAGCAGCACCTGTGGCTCCATCATTAACGCGCGGGCAATGGCCACACGCTGTTGCTGGCCGCCGGAAAGATGCAGTGGGTAACGATCGCTATAGGGCTTCAGTCGCAGACGTTCCAGCAGCTTCTCGGCACGCGCCAGCGCCTGGTCCTTGCTCAGACCCAGCACGCGGCAGGGCGCTTCGATCAGGTTCTGCTGCACAGTAAGATGCGGCCAAAGATTGTATTGCTGAAAGACCATGCCCACGTTCTGACGCAGTTCGCGAATGGCTTTATCAGAAGGTGTTTTCGTGAAGTCGAAACGGTTACCGGCAATAGAGAGCGTGCCCGAACGCGGCATCTCAAGCAGGTTGAGTACGCGCAGTAGCGAGCTTTTCCCAGCTCCACTTGGGCCAAGTAACACCAGTGTTTCGCCCTGAGGGCAATCCAGCGTGATATCGAACAGCGCCTGATGTGCGCCGTAGAAGCAGTTAATGCCGTTTAATTGAATACTCATTGACACTCGTATACTGGCAGTCTGATAGCTATTGAAGCCGCAGATACTACCTTTGGCAGAATAGTTATGCAATATTTATGCGTTAAAAGTTAAATGCAAACCGCATTCTTCTCTAAACATAGCACAAAATAGCGGGGTCACCAGTGGGCAAGAATAATTGTCGGCATTCTATGCAGAATGCCAGACAATTTATGGGGTTTATGATTTGAACGAATGAATGGCGGGATTAACGGTTTTCGACAGACTGGCGCAGCGTCCCGGCTGGCGCATGTACACTACCGCCCAGATAGCGAACATCATCCACGACCCAGCACTGGCCTTCACGGATCATCAGTACTTCATCACGCCAGGTTTGATTACCCTGCTTAAGCTCTACGCGCAGCGGAATGTTACGTGCATCACTATTCGGAATGGTCGAGGCGCTGGCGACACTGGCGCTGTCCGGTAAGGTGGTGCGGCTGGAGAAGGGGTCGCTGGTCAGCAGCTCGCGGTGCGAGTTATCGCGGCTGGCATCGGTCAGCAATTTCGCCAGGTTGTCACTTAAGTACGGACGCAGGGCGGTGATGTCGTTGCTGCGATGCTGAATGCGGTAATCATAGAACTGTTGTGCCACGCTGTCTGGCCCGCCTTCCACGCAAGCGCCGCTACGCGGGCCGTTGTCTTTATAAGCCGGAGTTACGGTGGTACAGGCGCTGAGAAGAAGTGCACAGGGGACCAACAGAGAGAGTTTCGAGTAGCGCATAATGATTTCCTTATTAGCTTTCTACTAATAGTATTCTACGATGAAAAATTCTATCCTTTCAATGACTGTGTAATCGATTAACACTTTGTTTTTACTTGCATAACTTCGCAAATTTCACCGACTGGTACATCTGTGGCTATTGACTACTTACCTCGGTTCAGTATATCAAACTGCGGCATGATGTTGTCGCCAAGGATGCTCCCTATAGTGTATAGACCATCCACGTATCTGCATGCTTATTTACGAGGCAACAAAATGTGGAAGCCGGACTGCGACGGTATGTATAAGTGCACAATGACGGAGCAGTCCTTAGGCTATCAGGGTATCCGGATGGCTAAAATAAGGGTTGATTAATTCCTGGGCTCATGCGTTAATAGTTGAGTCGGTTTGAATAATAGACGATTTACAAAGTAGTTTACTTCCGCAGTTCTCATTTTCAGGTTTATCCATTTATCCCTTCTTTGAGTCACTCCGCTAAGCACTAAGTCGATTCTGTAATAAAACCAAATATGCCGAAGGGCTCAAATTAAGGAATAAAATATATGTCTAATAAAATGACGGGTTTAGTTAAGTGGTTTAATCCTGAGAAAGGTTTTGGATTCATCACGCCCAAAGATGGTAGCAAAGATGTGTTTGTGCATTTTTCTGCTATCCAAAGTAACGACTTTAAAACGCTGAATGAAAATCAGGAAGTCGAGTTTAGCGTGGAGCAGGGACCTAAAGGCCCATCCGCTGTTAATGTTGTGGCGCTCTAAGGTAACTATTATTACTAATCATATTCACTTTCGCTGCCCATGTTGCCATGGTTCGCAGTACAGAACATCGAGCTTCGATGTGACTGAGGGAAATCCGTTTGGCGCGAAATGTATTTTTTGCAAATCTAAAATGATTACATTTGATAATGTTGCAATGTACATTCAGTCCGGCCAGACTCCGCTGGATTTCAGAAAATAATTTTTTAGGCCCCTTCAAGGGGCCTTTTTTAATGACTTAACAGATGACCCTACCTGTTTATCGTGAGATCGTCATCTTGACGTTGTTGTCGTGATGCCAGAACATCGTTTACTGCGAACCTGCCTTCAGCCCCTCTCTTATCGTTTAATATGCAAACAATTTCTGGGTGTGTAATGACCAGTTGCGCCTGGGTTATTGAATCTTTTTATCGTATAGTTTATAGATATCCATGGTTATACAGATAATACTATCTACTGGCGCGTTGATGCCGTTACAGACCAGAAGAGGTGCATAATGGACGTCGAGAAATTAAAAAATAAAACTGAAGCGGATATATCTGAGTTCATCACAAAGAAAATTGTTGAGCTGAAGAAAAAGACCGGGAAAGAAGTTTCCGATATTCAGTTTATCGCTCGTGAGAAAATGACCGGGCTTGAAAGTTATGACATTAAAATTAAGTTGATCTAATTTTCAAATACCATCCAGTATGCGTTAAAGCATCGCCGTCCAGCTGAGGCGGTGCTTTTTATTTTTATAATTTCAAAATGAAATTATAAGTGTGATCTCTTCCGTGTGTGAACGAGGCGGTGGCAAAAGTGTGTGAATTTCAGCCGTACGCGATAACCCAGTATTTCATCCTGGTGGATATTTATTATCACAGGCGTAGGATGATTTTGCTGTCGACAAGATAAGACGTTCGTCCTGTCGTGTGCGGGCTTCTGATTATTCATTAACGACGAGGTGGTGCTGGTAATGAGTACACTGATCATTCGTTTATTGTTCTTAACGATTATATTGGCCCCTGTTTCATTACGCGCCGATGAACAGAGCGGAATGCAGCTTGAGCGTGTTGTCATCGTCAGTCGTCATGGCGTCAGGGCACCGACAAAGTTCACGCCGCTTATGCAGCAAGTCACTCCCGACCGCTGGCCGCAATGGGACGTTCCTCTGGGGTGGTTGACTCCTCGCGGCGGGGCACTCATTACTGAATTAGGACGGTATCAACGTTTACGCCTGGCGGACAAAGGTCTGCTGGATAATAAAACGTGTCCAACGGCAGGGCAGGTCGCGGTCATTGCCGATAGCGATCAACGTACCCGTAAAACGGGTGAAGCATTCCTGGCAGGACTGGCCCCGGAATGTAAAGTACAGGTTCATTATCAACAAGATAAGTCAAAATCTGATCCCCTTTTTAATCCCATCAAGGCGGGGCAGTGTTCGCTGAACACATCGCAGGTGAAAGAGGCCATCCTGACCCGGGCTGGCGGAAGTCTTGATGAGTACACGCGCCACTACCAACCCGCATTTCAAGCCCTGGAGCGGGTGTTAAATTTCTCCCAGTCAGAAAAGTGTCAAATAGCCGGGCAGCCTGCTCAATGTACGCTAACCGACGTCTTACCTGCTGAACTCAAGGTCTCTCCTGAAAATGTATCGTTGTCAGGCTCATGGGGACTGGCTTCAACCCTGACGGAAATCTTCCTGCTGCAACAAGCACAAGGGATGTCGCAGGTGGCCTGGGGGCGTATTCATGGCGATAAAGAATGGCGTACATTATTAAGTCTGCACAATGCGCAGTTTGACCTTCTGCAGAAAACCCCGGAGGTTGCCCGTAGCAGGGCCACACCGTTACTTGATTTGATACGTACAGCGCTCGTAACACAGGGGGCAACAGAAAATAAATACGCAATTCAGTTGCCCGTCTCTTTGTTGTTTATTGCGGGGCATGACACCAATCTTGCCAATATCAGCGGGGCATTAGGCCTTAACGTGTCTCTGCCCGGTCAGCCAGATAATACGCCGCCGGGTGGAGAGTTTGTTTTCGAAAGGTGGAAACGGGTTAGCGATCATTCTGATTGGGTGCAGGTTTCTTTTATGTATCAGACATTGCAGGAAATGCGTGATATGCAACCTTTGTCGTTGCAATCGCCTCCCGGAAAAATTGTGCTGCCCTTAGCGGCCTGCGATGAGAAAAATACGCAGGGAATGTGCTCATTAAAAAGTTTTTCTACACTCATTGATTCCGTTCGCGTGTCCGAATGTGCTGAGAAATAATATTTTTATTGCATCATTTCGATCATGTTGAAAATTAAATAATCGGAACCTTTCAATGATAGGGTATTGGTTCGATAATGCTTTAAGGCAGCGTTGTTAGCGTAATAAGGAGACATACCATGCAGTTTTCGACCACCCCTACTCTGGAAGGGCAAAGCATCGTGGAATACTGCGGTGTGGTAACCGGTGAAGCGATTTTAGGCGCGAATATCTTCCGCGATTTTTTTGCCGGGATCCGGGACATTGTTGGCGGTCGCTCTGGCTCATACGAAAAAGAGCTGCGCAAAGCGCGTGAAATTGCCTTTCAGGAACTCGGCGAACAGGCGAAAGCGTTGGGAGCAGATGCGGTCGTTGGTATTGATATTGATTACGAAACTGTGGGTAAAGATGGCAGCATGCTGATGGTGAGCGTCAGCGGTACTGCGGTGAAAACTCGCCGATGAAGCGTCTGTTATGGCTGCTGGCATTTGCTGTGTTGCTGACGGGCTGTGCCCGCGAGCCAGGGATTGTCGACAAAAACGGGTATCAACTGGATACCCGACGCCAGGCGCAGGCGGCATATCCACGCATTAAAGTGCTGGTAATTCACTACACGGCTGATGATTTTGACTCATCGCTGGCCACGCTGACGGATAAAAACGTCAGCTCGCACTATCTGATCCCGGCAGTACCACCGCTGCACGGCGGCAAGCCGCGGATCTGGCAGCTGGTCCCGGAAAAGGATCTGGCCTGGCATGCAGGGATCAGCTTCTGGCGAGGCGCTACGCGGATTAACGACACGTCGATTGGGATTGAACTGGAAAACCGTGGCTGGCAAAAATCAGCGGGCGTGAAATATTTTGCGCCATTTGAAGCGACGCAGATCCAGGCGTTGATCCCGCTGGCAAAGGACATTATTGCTCGCTACGACATCAAGGCGCAGAACGTGGTGGCGCATGCGGATATCGCTCCGCAGCGTAAAGAAGATCCCGGCCCGCTGTTTCCGTGGCGTGAACTGGCGGCGCAGGGTATTGGCGCCTGGCCGGATGCTCAGCGCGTCGCGTTTTATCTTGGCGGACGCGCACCCCATACGCCGGTGGACACCGCATCGTTACTTGATTTGCTGTCGCGCTACGGCTACGAGGTGAAACCGGACTTGACGCCGCGTGAACAGCAGCGGGTGATTATGGCGTTCCAGATGCACTTCCGCCCGGCGTTGTGGAACGGCGTGGCGGATGCCGAAACTCAGGCCATTGCCGAAGCGCTACTGGAGAAATACGGGCAAGGTTAACGCGGCAGCTTACCGTGGTCGCGCAGCCAGGCCGCGGTACGCTCAATCCCTTCATCCAGCGTCACGACAGGCTGATAACCCAGCTCTTCCTGGGCGCGGGTGGTGTCCAGCGTAAAGTCAAAATTGAGCTTTGAGACACCGTAGTGTGTGAGCTTGGGTTCTTTTGCCGATTTATTCCCCAGACGCTCCATGCTGCGGGCAATCATGTCCAGCATTGGATAAGGCACGGAGCGGATGCGGCAATCAATATTCAGTTCGTCAATCAGCTTCTGCACGATGCTGCGCAGCGTGCGATGCTCACCGTTGGTAATGTTATACACGCGACCTGATGGCAGATTGTCACAGGCTTCCTGACTTGCCAGCCACATCGCGTGAATCGCATTTTCATAGTAGGTCATATCCACCAGTGCGCTGCCGCCGTGTGGGAGCAGGACGCTGCCATAGTGATGCATCATGTGCGCCAGGCGGGGGATAAAAACTTTATCATGCGGGCCAAACAGGCTCTGCGGACGTAGTACCGTAAAGCGAGTTTGCGGATTGGCCTGGGCTAACAGCGCAATCACGTCTTCGCCGGCTGCTTTACTGCGGGCGAATTCGTTGGCGAAGCGGTGTGGGCGAAAGTCCTCTTTGATATCGCGATGGTGGTGATAATCAAAATAGAGCGACGGGGAGGAGATATGAATAAAGTTACGCACGCCCCAGGCAACCGACCACTCGCCCAGACGGCGGGTGGCGCGGACGTTAGCCAGGTCAAAGGCTTCCTGTGTTCCCCACGGCGAGGTAAAACTGGAACAGTGCCATAGCGTGTCGATGCCTGCGAGCATCACTTTTGCTTGCGAAGAGACCAGCTCGGTCAAATCCGCATGCACAAATTCTGCGCCCATTTTCTCCAGCAACTTACCCATCGCTTCGTTGCGACCGGTAGCTCTGACGCTGATGCCTTTCTTGCGTAAAAACTCAACCGCGTTTCGGCCTAAGCCGCTGGTGGCTCCGGTAACCAGTACCTTCATATCAATCCGCTGTGTTTAATAGAACTTCGTGCGCATTCTTCCGTGAATTACGCCTGTATGCAATGGGAAACATGAAAGAATACAGCCTCTTTTTGTCTTTAGTCTGTGATTTGTTCTGCAAGTTTGGCGATACGCTTTGCCATCCCCCTGAAAATAAACAGGTGAGCCGGGATCATCAGCAGCCAGTAGAACAGACCGGGCATACCGTGCGGGTGCCACCAGGCGCGGACGTCAATGCGACGGCGATCGCCTTTATCTTCCAGGGTAAAACTCAGACGACCGAGTCCTGGCGCCTTCATACCAAATAACAGTGTTAGCTGCTTTTCCGGTTCGACGATAATGACCTTCCAGCTATCCACGGTATCGCCGACCTGTAAAAGCGGACGCTCCGGCCGACCTTTTGCCAGTTTATGCCCCACCAGCAGATCCATGGCTGCGCGCGTCTTCCACAGAATATTGCCAAAGAAATAGCCCTCTTTGCCGCCGAGGCGATTCACCACTTGCCACAGCGCCTTCAGGCTGGCGGATGTCTCGACACTAAACCCGGCCTGTTTGGCGAAATAGCCGTATTCCGGTCGCCAGCGGGCAAAGGCCTGCGCGTCGTATCCCCACTCGCTGGAGTCGACCAGTTTCTCTTCTTCCTTCAGCGTGCTGCGTACCGCATCGTCAAAGGCGATGAGCTTTTGGGGGATCAATGCCCTCAGTTCGGTGTCATCGGCCAGCAGATCGTGTTTCAGGCCCTGTATCAGCGCCTGGGCGGTCGTCGGTGGAACCGAGGTGATCACATTTAAAAACCACACTGAAATCCAGCGGGTCGGGAAAGGGATAGGGATAAGCAGGCGATGCTTGCCGCTGACCGCCATAAAATGTTCGAACTGCTCTTGATAGCTTAATACCTGCGGCCCCGCCGCTTCGAGTACGCGGTGGCCGTTTGCCGGGTGCGCCAGCAGCGCAACTAAATAGTACAGCAAGTTCTCCAGCGCAATCGGTGTGGTACGCGATCGTACCCAGCGCGGTGGGGTGAGTACCGGCAGGTTGTAGACCATATCACGCATCACCTCAAAGGCCGCAGAGCCCGCGCCGACGATAATACCCGCCCGTAACTCCGTAACCGGGACGCCGGATTCGCGCAACGTGTCAGCCGTTATCTGCCGTGCGCGCAGGTGATCGGACTGTTCATGTTTGGGGGCCTGTAAGGAGCTCAGGAAAATCAGCTGGTTGACGGGCGTATGGCGCAGGGCGTCGCGGACATTCTGCGCCACCTGACGCTCGTGGGCGATAAAATCACCGCCTTCACCCATCCCGTGCACCAGGTAATAGACCGTATCAACGTCGGCTAGCAGCGGCGTCAGGGTATCTGGTTCGTTTAAATCAACCTTATGACAACTGACGCCGGGCAGTTGCTGTTTGTCCAGTCGCTCGATGCGACGTGCCGCCGCCAGCACCTGATGCCCTTGCTGGCTGAGCGCTTTTACCAGATGTTGACCAATGTAACCACTGGCGCCAAGTACCAAAATCCGTTGCGGCACGCCGGTCTCCTTAGCGGTTTAAAAAAGCACGCCAGTGAGCGGCGACTTCAGCAAGCTGTTCACGCGAAACGTCCAGATGCATCACCAGACGCACAATCGGCGAGGCGTTAATCAGCACGTCTTTAGATTTCATGTACTCGCCCAGCGCAGCAGCGTGTTCTTCACCCACGCGGACAAACAGCATATTGGTGTCGTGACGCATAACGTCGGCACCCGCTTCACGCAATTGTTCTGCCATCCAGGCAGCGTTGTCGTGATCAATTTGCAAACGCGCCACGTTATTTTTGAGCGCATACAGCCCGGCAGCCGCCAGAATACCGGCCTGGCGCATACCGCCGCCGGTCATCTTGCGCCAGCGAATCGCACGTTTGATGTAATCATGGCTGCCGACCAGCAGTGACCCGACCGGCGTCCCCAGCCCTTTGGAGAGGCAAATGGTGAACGAGTCACAATATTGGGTGACGTCCTTAAGCTCACAACCGTAGGCGACGATGGCGTTAAAAATACGCGCGCCGTCAACGTGCAGCGCCAGATTTCGTTCGCGGGTGAATTCCCAGGCCTCCTTCAAATACTCACGCGGCAGCACTTTACCGTTATGGGTGTTTTCCAGACTGAGCAGGCGGGTACGGGCAAAATGAATATCATCGGCTTTGATTTTAGCGGCGACTTTGTCCAGCGGCAGCGTGCCATCCTGCGCGGCGTCGATAGGCTGTGGCTGAATGCTGCCGAGCACCGCGGCACCACCGGCTTCGTATAAATAGTTATGCGCGCCCTGGCCTGCGATGTACTCCTCGCCGCGCTGACAGTGGCTGAGCAGCGCCACCAGATTTGCCTGGGTGCCGGTCGGTAAGAAAATAGCCGCTTCTTTACCAGAAAGTTCAGCGGCATACTGCTGAAGGGCATTGACGGTAGGGTCGTCGCCGTAGACGTCGTCCCCGACCGGGGCCGCCATCATCTCTTCCAGCATGGCGCGACTCGGGCGGGTGACAGTATCACTACGTAGGTCGATCACGGGCATTCCTTTTTAAGTGAGGTAATGCCCACTGTTTTACCTTAGCCAGTTGGTTTTCGCCAGTTCGATCACTTCATCACCGCGTCCGCTGATGATAGCGCGCAGCATATACAGGCTGAAACCCTTCGCTTGTTCGAGTTTGATTTGCGGCGGTATGGCGAGTTCTTCTTTCGCGACCACCACGTCGACCAGCACCGGGCCATCAATCGACAGCGCTCTTTGCAGCGCCTCATCGACGTCCGACGATTTTTCCACGCGGATACCGGTGATCCCGCAGGCTTCGGCAATGCGGGCAAAGTTGGTGTCGTGCAGTTCCGTTCCGTCGGTCAGATACCCACCGGCCTTCATCTCCATTGCGACAAAGCCCAGCACGCTGTTATTGAACACGATGATTTTCACCGGCAGCTTCATCTGCACCACCGAAAGAAAATCGCCCATCAGCATGCTGAAGCCGCCGTCGCCGCACATGGCGACCACCTGGCGTCCGGGTTCCGTTGCCTGTGCACCCAGCGCCTGCGGCATGGCGTTCGCCATCAACCCGTGATTAAACGACCCGAGCAGGCGGCGCTTGCCGTTCATTTTCAGATAGCGCGCGGCCCACACCGTGGGGGTGCCGACATCGCAGGTAAAGATGGCGTCATCAGCGGCGAAGTGGCTGATTTGCTGCGCCAGATACTGCGGGTGAATGGCTTTTTCGCTGGGTTTGGCTAAATCATCCAGTCCTTTGCGCGCATCGCGATAATCACTCAGGGCTTTATCGAGGAATTTGCGGTCGGTTTTTTCTTCTACGAGCGGCAGCAGGGCACTCAGCGTGGCTTTGATATCTCCAACGAGCGCCATATCCACCTTGCTGTGCGCACCAATGCTTGCCGGATTGATATCAATCTGAATAATTTTGGCGTCGGTGGGGTAGAAGGGGCGGTAGGGGAACTGGGTGCCCAGTAAAAGCAGCGTGTCGGCATTCATCATGGTATGAAAACCGGATGAAAAACCGATCAGTCCGGTCATACCCACATCGTAGGGGTTGTCATATTCGACGTGCTCTTTGCCGCGCAGGGCGTGGACAATCGGCGCTTTGATTTTTGCGGCAAACTCCACCAGCTCTTTGTGCGCACCCGCGCAACCACTGCCGCACATCAGCGCAATGTTGCTGGAATAGCGCAGCAGTTGCGCCAGTTTTCTCATCTCTTCTTCCGCCGGGGTAACCACCGGTAACGGCGCATGATACCAGTGCGTGCTGGCACTTTCCGGCGCGGCTTTCAGCGCAACATCGCCCGGGAGCACGACGACTGACACACCGCGGTTTAACACCGCTTTGCGCATGGCAATCGCCAGCACCTGTGGGATCTGTTCAGGGCTGGAAACCAGCTCGCAATAGTGGCTACATTCGCGGAACAACTCTTGCGGGTGGGTCTCCTGAAAATAGCCGCTGCCAATTTCACTGGAGGGGATATGTGCGGCAATCGCCAGCACTGGGACATGGTTGCGGTGGCAATCAAACAGGCCGTTAATCAGGTGCAAGTTTCCCGGTCCACATGAACCGGCACACACCGCCAGTTCACCGGTCAGTTGCGCTTCCGCGCCTGCGGCGAAGGCGGCAACTTCTTCATGCCGGGTTGGCATCCAGTCGATCGTTCCCATGCGATTGAGACTGTCACTAAGACCATTCAGTGAATCACCCGTTACGCCCCAAATACGTTTCACACCAGCCTGTTCAAGCGTTTTAGCAATAAAAGCGGCAACCGTTTGTTTCATGGTTTTCCATCTCCTTTAATGTGATACCGGTTACAAGTTTAGATGAAGATAATAGTTATGCTTCTCATTACCCCTTATTTTCGGCAGCTTACATTTGACGAAGATAACGCGTAGCTTGACTGTGGACATGGAAAACAAGGAACGAATTCAAATGGTTACGAACTTATTAAATGCAGTAAATCGCATGCTGACGCATGAGGACTTTGGCAAGTTTTTGTTACGCCTGGCGGTGGGGGGACTGATGCTGTTTCACGGTCTGCATAAACTGTTTGCCGGAATTGATGGCATTAGCGGCATGCTAATAGCGAAAGGTTTTCCGGGTTTCATTGCCTACGGCGTTTTGCTTGGCGAGGTGCTGGCACCGTGCCTGATTATTCTCGGCATTCTGACGCGTCCGGCTGCGTTAGGGTTGGCATTCACTATGGTTGTCGCGTGGCTGATGGTCGGAATGGGCGAAACCTGGTCGCTGGATAAAACCGGCGCATGGGCTATTGAAAGTCTGGTGTATTTCTTTATTGGCGCACTGGCGGTGGCATTTTTGGGTGCCGGAAAATACGCATTGGGCGGTCAGTCGGCCTGGCGCTAGTTTGCCATCGGACGACAAATGCGGAGGCGACAACGTAGTTACATTGCTGCTCGCCTCCTGATTCTATCAGGTCGTTAGTCTTCCTCGTTACGGTCCCAGCGTTTTCGCCGACGTCCCACCGTGCCTTGTGTCAGGGCGTTTGCCATCGCTGCGCCGATTTCAGCGCTGACGACCAGACCCTGAATAAAAGGGCGGTCGTGCATTAGCCATGGCAGCCCGCCAAAGGCGATGTGACCACAGGCATCCTTTGGCGCACGCAGCGTATAATTTTCGCTGATATCCGGGATCTCGTCACCACAGGCGAGGAGTTGATGGCGCAACGTGGGGAACGGGATATCTTTGCTCTTCAACGCTTTTTGCCCTCGGGCATCAATAAACACATCAAATTCGCTACGCTGATTGTTGTGGTAAATAACCGTCATACCTTGCTCATTTTGGCGTTGATAATCTGAGCCCAGCGCGAGGATTTCAATTAACCCGGCCTCATGCAGCGCCAGCAGGCGGCGAATGGATTCCGAAGGGATCGCCGCATAGTTATCGATAAACACGCGTGCCAGACCGTGCTTGAAGCGTTCTCTGTCGCCATCGTCAAGATGAGGCACGACCTGTTCGATGACCTCATGCAGCCGCAGCAGGGTATAGCGCCACGTGACGGTGCGTTGCTCCTGCTTGTTGCGTTCGACTTCCTGCAGGTTGCGTTTCGCCCAATCAAAAGCATTGTGCTGAATTCGGTCAGCAAAATAGATGTCAGAAAACGTATCTGCCGTCAGCGTCTCAAGCGCTATCTGCTGGCTCCACTGCGGTGCCGCGTCTTGCAGTTGTTTGACGATAAGCGAGAAGAGGCGATCCAGTAATCCGCGTTGACCCTGTTCAATGACGTGTTCAATCGCCTGACCGGTGGCGATGTTCAGCGGTTCATAAGGGAGAGGGCAGTAAAAATCGGCCTCCGGCAGCACACCGCTGCGTGACATCAGAGTCAACTTCAGGCTTTGACTACCGGGTTTGCGCGTAAAATGGAGGGTGTTATCAGCATCGGTGGTGAAGGCGCCATGTTGACTGACCACGGCTACTGCCGCATCGATAGCGCTTAACGACGTACCCAGAATGCCCACTCTGCAGGCGTTAATTTGTGCGTCCATCAGGCCGGTCCACGGGCTGGGGAAAAACTCACGTGGTGTGTCGTCTCCCTCAGGCCACAGATGGCCGGTGGCGATAACTGCAAAATCCACCTCGACAGGTTGTGGTGCGTGGTTTACCCACAACGTAACACCCTGCGGGTTTGCGCGCAGATCGGTGACTTCGCTGGACTCATGAACACAAACCTCAAAACCGGACTCACGGGCTTTATCGACAATGGCTAAAAAGCGATCGCGAAAATAGTCGCCAAGGATCACGCGGGGTAAAAATTGCCGTTCATGCAATGACGTGCGTTCTATACCAAATTGTGTCAGGTAGTCATCGCTTTGGTTTTGTAGCCACGTCAGATAGGTGATGTAAATCGGCGGGATTTCAATACTGGCAATATTCGCCAGCATATGGTCCGCGTTATTGTCGTTGTTGTAAGGCATGCCCACACCCGCTTCTTCCGCTTGCTCGTAGAGTTGCACGGTCATCGGTTCACCGCGTTCAACCAGGGCATGGAAGGTATAGATTCCAGTGGGGCCGACGCCGACGATGGCCACTTTTTTCATGGGGATCCTTTTTTGAAAAGCTCGACGATGGTCGGGGATATTGATTAGTTTGTGAATGTTAATTGTGGTTGAAATATTGAGGGGTGAAATGTTTATGCTCACCTTTTTGCGGCTACGATCCCCACACAGACTCACCAATTTCTCAGTAACCTGTTAAAAATAAAAGCCTTTACGCCATAGGTTATGTACCTAACCGCGTACCAGCACGCCTGCGCTGAAGTTGAGCGGCAAGGGGTCGCGGGAGGCGGGTTTGATACTGGAGTTGGTGGTGAAAGCAGTGGGGTAAAGGAAGGGGCGGTATCAGGGGGCATCCCCGAGTAGCCCGGACGAGGCGCATAAGTACCGACTCCGGGGACGTTCCCGGCGTCACTTCGTTCGGCCGGGCTACCCGAAGATACTTTTGTCAGCAATCTGAACCCAGCGATAGGCTGGATTTTTTAGACGGCGGTGTTGATGTTGTGGACTGTCTCAAGCATGGAATAAGACAAATGAATATAAGGACAAGATTAGCTCTATCCACTGATATAGAGGGTATTTTTGAAGTCAGAACTTCGGTTAAAGAAAATCATCTCAGTCGAGAAGAAATGGAGCAGATGGGAATTACCGAGAGCGTTGTCACCGATATGATTGAGAAAAGTCATTGCGCATGGGTTGCCGTAGATGACGGAAAAGTGATTGGTTTCTCGATGATTTTGCCAGATGAAGGATGTCTTTTTGCGGTCTTTGTTCTCCCTGAATATGAAGGCAGAGGTGTAGGTCGCAGCCTTGTTGACCTCGCAGAGCAGGAATTATTCAAACACCATAAGGCAGTCTGGCTTGAAACCGACAAAAACAGTCGTGCGGCAAAATTTTACATGCGACTGGGTTGGGTTAAAAAAGAAAATATTAGTGAATCTGATATTAGATTGGAGAAACCCCGCTGCGTTTAAGCAAAGATCCTCTTCTTTAATATCCGCTCCTGGCACGTAGCGGACATTGCTGACTGAGCTGAAGGTCCGCTGTGAGCGAAGTATAGTCATTCGCACCCTGAGAATTACACTTTTTAGTTATTCAGGATAAGATGTAGTTATTCAAACCATCACAGGTATATTGCAGCTTCATCGCATCAATAAATATTCAGGAGAAGTCAATGCCATCAGTTTTACAACATCGTTTCATTCTTACAGGTGGCCCAGGGTCAGGCAAAAGTACGATAATTGATACGATTATAAAACGAGGATTTTGGTGTTCTAAAGAAGCTGGAAGAGGTGTGATACAAGACCAGGTTAACATCGGCGGCGATGCATTACCGTGGGCCAACCAGACTGCATTTGCAGAGCTGATGCTATCCTGGGAAATGCGTTCGTGGCATGAAGCGGAGGGGCAAACACAACCCTGCTTCTTTGATCGTGGTGTTCCTGATATTGCGGGTTATTTACGTCTTTCTGAGCTTACCATACCGAGGCATCTGGAGAACGCCATCGAGAAATTTCGCTATAACCGAATCGTATTTATTGCACCACCCTGGCGTGACATATATGTACAGGACACAGAGCGTAAACAATCTTTCGATGTTGCCATCGCGACATATCACGCAATGGTGAAAACCTATCGTAGGTATGACTATCAGTTGATTGAATTACCATGCGCTTCAGTAGAGGAGCGTGTGGATTTTATCCTTTCCAATATATAGCACATCAAATATAGCCTAAATGTTTAAAAATTCTCTGATAGATATCGTGTACCACTTTACTTTTATTTTCATGATATTTTTGAATGTCAAAGCTGCAACCTTTAACTGCCTCAAATTTGGCATCAGCGTACAGTTTACAGTCTTTTTCTGACTGTCTAAGCCAATCTCGAAAAAGCAAATGCCGAGCTGTTTCAGGGGTGTCCCGAGTAAAAATATGTAGGTTAACTCTAGGATTTTCATAATGAAAAAGTCGATGGCCATGAAAGCGGGGTTCACGAACAATGAGTTCGTATCCAAGGTTTTCAAGTGCTAATAAATATATTCCTTCATCCGCAGCATCGGCAACCGTCACGTCAATATCAATAACGGGTTTAGCGGCCAGACCAGGTACTGCCGTGGAACCCACATGATCAATTTTTAGTAGATTCGAACCTAATTTATTCTTAATTTTAGATTCCAATGCTGAATATATTTCCGGCCACGAGGGATCATAAACAACGACCGTAATATTCTCAATCGGCGGTACACCATTAACAAAGTAGCTGTCCTGAGGGTCGATGACATAATGCTCCATCATCTCTTTTTTGCTAATCATAAACTGATACCCATAGATCATTCAAATTATGAACAATAGTGTACAGGACATGGGGTTGGATGTCTCTCAAGCGACCGCTTTTGGCACATGGCAGACAATCACCTCAACATACACAACCTGCAAATCACCATACGTGCCTCACAAGCAAAAAAAAGGCCGCCCAGCATAACCAGGCAGCCTTTTAATCTCAGATGCTCAGCAACTACGCCAGCACTAAATCACCCTGCGGGTGGCAGGAGCAGGCCAGTACGTAGCCTTCGGCGACTTCCGCATCGGTTAGCGTCATGGTGCTGGAAACCGTGTAGTTACCATCAACCACTTTGGTTTTGCAGCAGCCGCACACGCCTGCACGGCATGCGGCGACAACCGGCACTTTATTGCTTTCCAGTGCTTCCAGTAGCGTGCTGCCTACCGGCGCATAAAATTCTTTTGCCGGTTGTAGCTTGGTGAACTTCAGACCACTGGTGGCGGCTTCCGCTACCGGCGTGAAGAACTGTTCTTTAAAGAAACGCGTTACGCCGAGCGCTTTCACTTCTTTTTCGACCAGATCCATGTACGGAGCAGGGCCGCAAGTCATCACGGTACGTGAAGTTAAGTCCGGAACGCTTTTCAGCAGGTCGGTGGTCAGTCGGCCAGAAACAAAGCCATGGGTGGCATTGTTTTCAGCGACCAGCGTCACCGGATACTCGCGCCATTCGTCGGCAAAAATGACATCTTCCGGCGAACGAACGTTAAAGATTACCTGCACATCGGCCTGCGGACGGTACTTCGCCAACCAGCGACGCATCGACATGATAGGCGTCACGCCACAGCCGGCCGCCAGCATCAGGAACTTGTCTTCTGCTTTATCTTCACAGGTAAACTCACCCATGGCATCAGACAGCCAGATATAGTCGCCGCGCTTCACGTCACGGGTTAGCCACTGTGAACCCGCACCGTCGTCAATGCGGCGGACGGTCAGCGTGATGTACTCGCTAACGCCTGGCGTTGAAGAGATGGTGTAGGCACGTAGCGTCTCCGCTGAGTTACGTACGCTGACCAGTGCATACTGCCCGGCACGATAAGGATAATAATCGTGGCACAGCAACGAAATCGTCCATACATCCGGCGTTTCCTGATGGATGTGATGAACCTGCATCCGCCACGGGCACTGATGGGTTGGCATTGTCATGACTTAACTCCTTACGCGCTCAGCAGCTGCTTCATGTCTTCTTCAACGGTGGTCACGGAACGCAGACCGAATTTCTCGTTGAGCACAGCCAGCAGGTCCGGCGTGAAGAAGCCTGGTGCAGTCGGGCCAGTGACGATATTTTTCACGCCCAGAGACAGCAGGGTCAGCAGAATAACAATCGCTTTCTGTTCGAACCAGGAGAGCACCAGAGACAGCGGCAGGTCGTTCACGCCACAGCCCAGTTTCTCAGCCAGGGTCACCGCCAGGATGATGGCAGAGTATGCATCGTTACACTGACCGGCATCAACCAGACGCGGCAGACCTTCGATATCACCGAAATCCAGTTTGTTGAAACGGTATTTACCACAGGCCAGGGTCAGGATCAGGCAGTCGTCCGGTACGCTGGTGGCGAAATCGGTGAAGTAGTTACGTTCGCCGCGTGCGCCATCGCAACCGCCGACCAGGAAGATGTGACGCAGTTTTTCGCGGCTCACCAGGTCGATCAGCGTATCAGCAGCACCCAGCAGCGTCTGACGACCGAAACCTACGGTGATCAGGTGCGGGATTTCGCTGTACGGGAAGCCTGCCATTTGTTGTGCCTGCGCGATAACCGGACCAAAGTTGTCGCCTTCGAGGTGGCTCACACCCGGCCAACCGACGATGCTACGGGTCCAGATGCGGTCGTCGTATGCACCAACGGTTGGATCGATGATGCAGTTAGAGGTCATCACGATTGGGCCAGGGAAGCGGGCGAACTCAACCTGCTGATTCTGCCAGCCGCTGCCGTAGTTACCGATCAGGTGTTTGAATTTACGCAGTTCCGGATAGCCGTGTGCTGGCAGCATTTCACCGTGGGTGTAGACGTTAACGCCGGTGCCTTCGGTCTGCTCCAGCAGATTGTATAAATCTTTCAGGTCGTGACCTGAAATCAGGATGCATTTACCTTCGGTCGCTTTAACGTTGACCTGAGTTGGGGTTGGGTGACCGTATTTGGTGGTTTCACCAGCATCCAGAATGCTCATCACTTTGAAGTTCATCTGGCCGATTTCCATAGAGCACTCCAGCAGAGCGTTCATATCGGAAGGCCAGGTACCCAGCCACGCCATGATTTTGTGGTACTGCGCGTAGATATCGTTGTCGTACTGACCCAGAACGTGCGCGTGCTCCATGTAAGCTGCCGCACCTTTCAGGCCGTACAGGCACAGCAGACGCAGGCCGAGAATGTTCTCGCCGATAGTCGCTTTGTCTTTGTTCGGGGTAAATTCAGCCGCCTGGCGCTGCAGGTCGCCCAAATCGTCGCTCACCAGCTGCAGGTCAGCCATTGGGTTTTCAACCGTTGCGTTGGCATCAATGTTCAGACACTGCGCTTTCAGGGCGTCACGCATGGCAATGGCTTCACGGGCATAGCCGACGATACGTGGGGAGTCGAAGTTAACGTTGGTCAGGGTAGAGAAGAATGCGCGCGGGGCAAAGTTATCCACTTCATGATCGATGATACCGTATTCACGCGCTTTAACAGCCCATGCAGACAGACCTTGTAGGGAAGCAATCAGCAGATCCTGCAGATCGGAGGTTTCTGCTGTTTTACCGCACATACCTTGCGCGTAAGAGCAGCCGTTCCCTGCCGGAGTACGGATGGTTTGTTCACATTGCACACAAAACATGGTCACACCTTTTAAAGTTATATTTAATATACATGTTTAAGATTATGCCTGCGCGCGAAGGGATTAAAGGGATTTCTGCTACTACTTGCAGGGAGATTGATTTAGCGCAATTTTGGCGGTAGGTGACTACCGCCAGAGGGGTATTTGTGCTGTATCAGGCGGAGAAAAAGGCCATCAACAAAGGCACTAGCAGACTAAGAATAAAGCCGTGAACGATGGCCGCAGGTACCATTTCCAGCCCGCCGCTGCGTTGTAAAACGGGTAGGGTGAAATCCATTGAGGTGGCGCCACACAGTCCTAATGCGGTGGAACGACTGCGGCCGACTAAGCCCGGAATCAGCATAATGGCGATCAGCTCACGAGCCAGATCGTTGAAGAAGGCGGCGCTGCCAATGACGGGACCGAATGACTCGGTCAACAGAATGCCGGACAGGGAATACCAGCCAAAACCCGAGGCCATCGCCAGCGCGGTTTTCAGCGGCAGTCCGAGGATCAGCGCATTAATCACGCCAGCCAGCATTGAACTTGCCACCACGACGACGGCCACAATCATACCCCTACGATTCAGCACAATCTGTTTTAAGGTCATGCCGCTGTTACGCAGTTGGATACCGACCAGGAACAATAAAAAGATCAGCGTATATTCGCTGGCTTCGGTGGCGTGCTGTAAGAATGAGAACCCGGTGAGTCCCAGCAGAAACCCCAGCACAACAACGCCACAAAGTTGTAGCGACTCCAGCGCCATGGCAATGCGTGATGGCAGCTTTTCCTGCCGATGGTTGTGCCGCCAGGGAAGTGAACGCTCGAGCCACAACAGCGCGGCGATATTACATAGCAGAATGACCGTCACGCTGACCGCAGAATAATGCAATATCGATAGCAGATTGCTGGCGAGATTATCCAGAAACGCCAGACTGATACCCATAAAGAAGAGAATAAGGTAAACGATCCAACTCAACAGGCGATTGATGAGTTTTAATGCCGCTCTGTGCCTAAGCGGAATAAGATAGCCCACAATAAGTGGAATCAGAATGATTAACAGCCCTGAAAACATGAAAACCCGGTCCTTGCTGAGAAGTAAGACGAAATGCGCCACTATAACCTAAATAATTCAAGTTGCAGGAAGGCGGCAAGGGAGTGAATCCCCGGGAGCGTACATAAGTACGTGACTGGGGGGAAAGAGCGCAGCCAACACATCTGCAACTTGAAGTATGACGGGTATACACACTACTGAAAGCAAAGAGGGGAGTAAAGTTGCAAATAAAAGGAAATAAAGCGGGGAGGAAAAGACCTGACGTAATGCCAGGTCTTTTTCGTTATCGATTAATCACGCTTTTCCAGCAGCGTGCGATAAATAAGGCCACCGATGATTCCGCCGATAATCGGCATAACCCAGAACAGCCACAGCTGTTGTAACGCCCAACCGCCCTGGAAGAGGGCTACCGCGGTGCTACGCGCCGGGTTTACAGAGGTGTTAGTTACCGGAATACTGATCAGGTGAATTAGGGTCAGTGCCAGACCAATAGCAATCGGTGCAAAACCTGCCGGAGCATGTTTATCCGTGGCGCCATGGATCACTAACAAGAAACCTGCGGTCAGCACAATTTCAATAACAATGGCAGAAAGCATGGAATAACCGCCTGGCGAATGTTCGCCATAGCCGTTTGATGCAAAACCGCTGGCCGTGGCGTCAAAGCCTGCTTTACCGCTGGCGATCAGATACAGCACCGCTGCCGCAACAATCCCGCCGATAACTTGCGCAACAACATAACCAATCACGTCTTTTGCCGGGAAGCGACCGCCCGCCCACAGGCCTAATGTCACGGCCGGGTTAAAATGGCCGCCTGAAATATGTCCCACGGCGTATGCCATGGTTAATACTGTCAGACCGAATGCCAGTGCGACACCGGCAAAACCAATTCCTAACTCCGGGAATGCTGCGGCCAGCACGGCGCTTCCGCACCCACCAAACACAAGCCAAAACGTACCGAAGAATTCAGCTGCTAATTTCCTGAACATAACCACCTCAATTAAAAGTTCCGGGTTCGTTTTCCTGGCCCGGTATTTCATCGCTAAAAGGGACGATGATTAAAGAGCGTGTATTCTAGAAAAAAATATCATCCCTTTGCCACTTAAATTAATGAAAAAATTTGATTTAAGGCAATATGATGTGAATCCTTTTTGGTGTTGAGGTGAATACAGCATAGTTCAATTAGCGAAAAGCAAATGGTTGTCCCCTGTAATAATATCTGGCGTGAATTTAAAGAAGAATATTCTTATTTTTTATTGTTCTGATTTCTGTCTGTGCGATCTCAGGTGTTCTGCACGCCAGCTTGACGCTATACTCCTGATAACTTGAAGGAAAAAGTTAGCATTTCCGGAGGCTATATGATTCTCGAACGCGTTGAGATTGTTGGGTTTCGTGGTATTAATCGGCTGTCGTTGATGCTGGAGCAGAACAACGTGCTGATTGGGGAGAACGCGTGGGGTAAGTCCAGCCTGCTGGATGCACTGACCTTGCTGCTGTCACCGGAATCGGACTTGTATCATTTTGACCGTGAAGACTTCTGGTTTCCGCCGGGCGATATCCAGGGCCGGGAACATCATCTACATATTATTCTTACTTTTCGTGAATCGCAGCCGGGCCGTCATCGGGTGCGCCGCTTTCGTCCGCTGGAAGCCTGCTGGTCTCCCTGTCACGATGACTATCACCGTATTTTCTATCGTCTGGAAGGCGAGTGTGCGGATGACGGTAGCGTCCTGACGCTGCGCAGTTTCCTTGATGGCGAAGGGCGTCCGCTCGCGCTCGACAATATTAACGACCTGGCTTGCCACCTCGTGCGTCTGATGCCGGTGTTGCGACTGCGCGATGCGCGCTTTATGCGGCGTATCCGCAACGGCACGGTGCCGAATATTGCGGAAGTCGAAGTGACTGCCCGCCAGCTGGATTTCCTGGCGCGTGAACTGGCAACCCGGCCACAAAATCTGACGGACGGCCAGATCCGCCAGGGGCTATCGGCGATGGTACAACTGCTGGAACACTACTTTTCTGAGCAAGGCGCGGGCCAGTCTCGCTATCGTCTGATGCGTCGGCGTTCCAATAATGAGCAGCGTAGCTGGCGTTATCTGGATATTATCAACCGGATGATTGACAAGCCTGGCGGACGTACGCATCGCGTGATCCTGCTGGGGCTGTTTTCAACGTTGCTCCAGGCCAAAGGTACGCTCAGGCTGGACAAAGACGCCCGTCCTTTGCTGTTGGTCGAAGATCCGGAAACGCGTTTGCACCCCATCATGTTGTCAGTGGCCTGGCAGTTGCTGAATCTGTTACCTCTGCAGCGTGTGGCGACTACCAACTCCGGTGAATTGCTGTCGCTTACCCCCGTTGAACATGTGGTGCGCCTGGTGCGTGAATCTTCCCGTGTCGCCGCCTGGCGTTTGGGACCAGGCGGTCTGAGCGCGGAAGACGGGCGGCGGATTGCCTTTCATATTCGCTTTAATCGCGCATCGTCATTATTTGCCCGCTGCTGGCTGCTGGTGGAAGGCGAAACGGAAACCTGGGTGATCAACGAACTGGCTCGTCAGTGCGGTCATCACTTTGATGCCGAAGGGATTAAAGTGATTGAATTTGCCCAGTCCGGGCTTAAGCCGCTGGTGAAATTTGCCCGGCGGATGGGAATAGAGTGGCACGTGTTGGTTGATGGCGATGAAGCCGGGAAAAAATATGCCGCCACCGTACGCAGTCTGTTGAGTAACGACCGTGAAGAAGAACGCGATCACCTGACAATGCTGCCCGCGCTGGATATGGAGCACTTTATGTATCGCCAGGGCTTCTCAGATGTCTTTCACCGGGTGGCACAAATCCCGGAGAATGTGCCGATGAATATGCGTAAAATTATCTCCAAGGCGATTCATCGTTCGTCAAAACCGGATCTGGCGATTGAAGTGGCGATGGAAGCAGGGCGGCGCGGTGTTGATGCCGTTCCCACCCTGCTGCGAAAAATGTTTTCGCGCGTGCTGTGGCTGGCACGCGGACGTGCTGATTAGTGGCGGAACATCAGCGACAGCTGTTCGTGGATAGTGTCCAGTAATTGATAGCGGCGGCGATATTCAGCCCGCTTCTTACTGGCAATCTCCGCCTCGCTTTTTCGTGCCAGCGTGCGTGGAATATGGTAATACCCGCGGCTGTCGCATTCACCGCCAACCGACGCCCAAAACGCATTATAGTCGGAGAGAATAACCTTATTTTTATCATGGTAACGTGGGCTGCGAAAGATATGCTGTTCATTGCTGACAGCCATCACGTTTTCTATATTCAACCGTTCGGCTAAACGACAAATCGCTTCCATCACAATCCGTTTTGGGAAAATTCCGTGACAGGACTTCGTTGCTTTTTGTGTTGTCTCGTGAGGCAATTGTGAATTGCCCTGCATGCCACCAATAAAAAGCGTACTTTTTCCGTGATATTCGCAGAACGTAAAGGTTATTTTAGTCAGAACATCTCCAGCGCCATTTTGTACCAGAATGGTACTTTCTCCCTCTTTGTCCAGTACCGGGAACATCATCATGGTGACGGTAAATATTTCGTCGTCTTTGCCTTTAATTTGTGCCAGTTGTAAGCCGCTATTACTTAACAATGCTTTAAATTCAGCAGGTAAAAATGTCTGGCGGATGACATGATAGTGAAAACGCACGGCATCTAAGCGCATTTTACGATCGAAGTTAGCGGCAAGGTAAGGGCGATGCAAACGAACTGGGATTCGGGGCTGGCGGGTGAGCAGGCTATCAAGATCCGGCCACTGAGCCAGTTCAGTCATCCATTCTCTGGTGAGGTGGGGTATTAGTAAAGAACGCCAGATAAACTTACGGCGAAAACTCCGTTTATCCCAGCATTGCCCGGGACGTAATTGACCACGGCTTAGGCTGTAAAAAAGGTTAAAGCTGGTGACAGGATTGCTGGAATGAAAAGTGCTTTCAGTTAGCTGACTCATAATATAAATCCGATGGAAGCCTGAGACGTATTTGTAGTAATTTCAGCACAGCGGATCTTAACCATTCATCAATAACTCTGTTATTCTTGGCGCTTTTCAACGGCTATTTATTTATCGTTGACGTTTAACACTCCACTCTGGTGGACGTTTTGGGGGAATTGGGACATTTATGAAGCTCAAGGGAAAAATCAAAAAACGCTATTTTATCTTCGCCGTCATCATTATTGTGGCGGTAATTGCACTTTGGCGAACGCTTAATGCGCCATTGCCGCAATATCAAACATTAATTGTGCGACCCGGCGATCTTCAGCAAAGTGTATTGGCAACCGGGAAGCTGGATGCGCTGCGTAAAGTTGACGTCGGGGCGCAGGTGAGCGGGCAGTTAAAAACGCTGTCCGTGGCGATTGGCGATAAAGTTAAAAAAGATCAGCTGCTTGGCGTTATTGATCCTGAGCAGGCGCAAAACCAGATCAAAGAAGTCGAAGCCACGCTGATGGAATTACGTGCCCAACGTATGCAGGCCGAGGCCGAGTGGAAACTGGCGCGGGTGACGCTTTCTCGCCAGCAACAGCTTGCGAAAACGCAGGCGGTTTCGCAGCAGGATCTCGATACAGCAGCCACGCAGATGGCGGTCAAACAGGCGCAAATTGGCACCATTGATGCACAAATTAAGCGTAATCAGGCTTCTCTTGATACGGCAAAAACGAACCTCGACTACACCCGTATTGTGGCGCCAATGGCTGGCGAAGTGACGCAAATTACCACCCTGCAGGGGCAAACCGTGATCGCCGCCCAGCAGGCACCTAACATTCTTACGCTGGCTGACATGAGCACCATGCTGGTTAAAGCCCAGGTTTCCGAGGCAGATGTCATTCACCTGCATCCGGGGCAAAAAGCCTGGTTTACCGTGCTGGGTGATCCGCAGACACGCTACGAAGGTACGCTCAAAGATGTGCTGCCGACGCCTGAGAAAGTGAACGATGCGATTTTCTACTATGCCCGCTTCGAAGTACCCAACCCGAAAGGGATCCTGCGCCTGGAAATGACCGCGCAGGTACATATCCAACTGACGGACGACAAAAACGTCCTGACCATCCCGCTGGCGGCGCTGGGCGAGCCTGTTGGCGACAACCGCTATAACGTCAGGCTGCTGCGCAACGGCGAAACCCGCGAGCGCGAAGTTTCTATCGGCGCCCGTAACGATACCGATGTGGAAATCGTCAAAGGGCTGGAAGAGGGTGATGAAGTCATCATCAGCGAGGCGAAACCCGGAGCGGCACAATGACGGCGTTGCTTGAGCTGAGCCATATCCGCCGCAGCTACCCGTCAGGCGAAGGGCAGGTAGAGGTGCTAAAGGACGTCTCTTTGAGCATCCAGGCGGGTGAAATGGTGGCGATTGTCGGGGCGTCTGGTTCGGGGAAATCGACGCTAATGAATATCCTCGGCTGTCTGGATAAGCCTTCCAGCGGCACGTATCGGGTTGCGGGGCGTGACGTCTCCACGCTCGATAGTGATGCGTTAGCGCAACTGCGGCGCGAGCATTTCGGTTTTATTTTTCAGCGCTATCATTTGCTCTCGCATTTAACGGCGGCGCAAAACGTGGAGGTGCCAGCGGTCTATGCCGGAACCGAACGCAAGCAGCGTCTGGCGCGGGCACACGCGTTACTGCAGCGCCTGGGGTTGGGCGATCGTGTGGATTACCAACCTTCCCAGCTTTCCGGTGGCCAGCAGCAGCGCGTCAGTATTGCGCGTGCGCTGATGAACGGCGGACAGGTCATTCTCGCAGACGAACCTACCGGTGCGCTGGACAGCCATTCCGGCGAAGAGGTGATGGCCATTCTGCATCAGCTGCGCGATCGCGGGCATACGGTGATTATTGTCACCCACGACCCGCAGGTTGCGGCGCAGGCTGAACGGGTGATTGAAATTCGTGACGGTGAAATTGTGCGCAATCCACCGTCGCACAAAACAGCCAGCGGACACGGCATAACCGAACCTACGGTAACGACGGCATCCGGCTGGAGTCAGTTTGTCAGTGGTTTTCGCGAGGCGCTGACCATGGCCTGGCTGGCCATGGCTGCCAACAAGATGCGTACGTTGCTCACTATGCTGGGCATCATTATTGGTATCGCGTCGGTCGTGTCGATTGTGGTGGTCGGCGATGCAGCAAAACAGCTGGTACTGGCCGATATTCGCGCTATCGGCACAAATACTATTGATATCTATCCCGGCAAAGATTTTGGTGACGATGACCCGCAATATCAGCAAGCGCTGAAGTATGACGATCTGACGGCGATTCAGAAGCAACCGTGGGTCAGTTCCGTGACGCCTGCCGTGTCGAAGAATCTACGGCTGCGTTATGGCAACATCGACGTGGCAGCCAGCGCTAATGGCGTGAGCGGCGATTACTTCAATGTCTATGGTATGACGTTCAGCGAGGGAAACACCTTTAACGCCGAGCAGTTAAATGGTCGGGCGCAGGTGGTGGTGCTGGACAGTAACACCCGACGCCAGTTGTTCCCGAATAAAGCGAAGGTGGTGGGTGAGGTCGTGCTGGTCGGCAATATGCCGGCCACCGTCATTGGTGTGGCGGAAGAGAAGCAGTCGATGTTTGGCAGCAGCAAAATTCTGCGGGTCTGGCTGCCTTACAGCACCATGTCCGGGCGCATTATGGGGCAATCGTGGCTGAACTCTATTACCGTTCGCGTGAAGGAAGGTTTTGACAGCACTCAGGCGGAGCAACAGCTTACCCGACTGCTGTCGTTGCGGCATGGTAAAAAAGATTTCTTCACCTGGAATATGGATGGCGTTCTGAAAACCGCTGAAAAAACCACGCGCACCTTACAGTTATTCCTGACGCTGGTGGCGGTCATTTCGCTGGTGGTGGGCGGGATCGGTGTGATGAATATTATGCTGGTTTCCGTCACCGAACGAACGCGCGAGATTGGCATTCGTATGGCGGTTGGCGCGCGCGCCAGTGATGTACTGCAGCAGTTTTTGATTGAAGCGGTGCTGGTGTGTCTCGTTGGTGGGGCGCTCGGTATCAGTTTATCGATGCTGATTGCTTTCACGCTACAGCTTTTCCTGCCCGGTTGGGAAATCGGATTCTCACCTTTCGCCCTGTTGACGGCTTTCTTGTGTTCAACGGCGACCGGGATTTTGTTCGGCTGGCTCCCGGCGCGCAACGCGGCAAGGCTGGACCCGGTGGATGCCCTGGCGCGGGAATAACGTGTTGTATTGAAAAAGAAATAAAAATGCCAGCTCTGGGGGCTGGCATTTTGTCTGCAGGATGTACACAATGAGACAGAAGAGCTATGCGACAGCTTCTGCTTCAAGTACGGGCACAATAAGACTGGCGTGATTGCCTTTTGGACCCTGGTGGACATCAAACTGGACAGATTGTCCGGCTTTTAGCGTTCTGTAACCATCCATCTGAATGGTGGAGTAATGAGCGAAGATATCTTCGCCGCCGCCTTCAGGGCAGATGAAACCGAACCCTTTGGCATTGTTGAACCACTTAACAGTACCCGTTTCCATACTTCGACATCCTTCGTAAATCTTATATAAGTAAGATGGAATGAACCGGTGGCGGAGTGGGGGCTGTTCAAAACCTCGCCAACTCTCGAGACTACAATTTAGAGAAATCAGGCGGGGCGTCAAGCGCCAGACGGGCGGAATCGGGTAAAAATGCATCAAAATTTGAAGCAGTTAACGCTATTGTCGGATATGTGACAGATGTCGCGGATGACACTGATAGATGATAGTTATCTAATAATTGAGGTAGATTGATTGTGCGCATAGGCTCTTGTCAGCGGCAAGTTATTCTGCCGGTAACCGTAACTGAAGATGACGACTGACAATGGGTAAGACGAACGACTGGCTGGATTTCGATCTGCTGGCGGAAGATAAATTGCGCGACGCGCTAAAACCGCCATCTATGTATAAAGTGATATTAGTCAATGATGATTACACTCCGATGGAGTTTGTTATTGACGTGTTACAAAAATTCTTTTCTTATGATGTAGAACGTGCAACGCAACTGATGCTTGCTGTTCACTATCAAGGTAAGGCTATTTGCGGCGTATTTACCGCCGAAGTGGCTGAGACCAAAGTGGCGATGGTGAACAAATATGCGAGGGAGAACGAGCATCCGTTGCTATGTACGCTGGAAAAAGCCTGAATCAGGCATAAACATTGGGGGAGGTGCCTATGCTCAATCAAGAACTGGAACTCAGTTTAAACATGGCTTTCGCCAGAGCGCGCGAGCACCGACATGAGTTTATGACCGTCGAGCACTTGTTACTGGCGTTGCTCAGTAACCCATCGGCCCGCGAAGCGCTGGAAGCGTGTTCTGTGGACCTGGTGGCGCTCCGTCAGGAACTCGAAGCCTTCATTGAACAAACCACTCCCGTATTGCCTGAGAGCGAAGAAGAGCGCGACACGCAGCCGACGTTGAGTTTTCAGCGTGTGCTGCAACGCGCGGTCTTCCATGTTCAGTCCTCGGGGCGTAATGAAGTGACGGGCGCCAATGTACTGGTTGCCATCTTCAGCGAGCAGGAATCCCAGGCGGCCTATCTGCTGCGTAAGCATGAAGTTAGCCGACTGGACGTGGTGAATTTTATTTCTCATGGCACGCGCAAAGACGAACCGAGTCAGTCTGCTGACTCCGGTAATCAGCCAAATAACGAAGAGCAAGCTGGCGGGGAGGATCGTATGGAGAACTTCACCACTAACCTTAACCAGCTCGCTCGGGTGGGTGGGATTGACCCGCTCATTGGCCGCGAAAAAGAGCTGGAGCGGGCTATTCAAGTACTGTGCCGTCGTCGTAAAAACAACCCGCTGCTGGTCGGTGAGTCTGGCGTCGGTAAAACCGCGATTGCCGAAGGTCTGGCCTGGCGTATTGTCCAGGGCGATGTGCCGGAAGTGATGGCCGACTGCACGCTTTACTCCCTGGATATCGGTTCGCTGCTGGCGGGCACCAAATACCGTGGGGATTTCGAAAAACGCTTTAAAGCGCTGCTGAAACAGCTGGAACAGGATACCAACAGCATTCTGTTTATCGATGAGATCCACACCATTATCGGTGCGGGTGCGGCATCGGGCGGCCAGGTGGATGCGGCAAACCTGATCAAACCGCTGCTCTCAAGCGGTAAGATCCGCGTGATTGGCTCAACCACTTACCAGGAGTTCAGTAACATTTTCGAGAAAGACCGTGCGTTAGCGCGTCGCTTCCAGAAAATTGATATTACGGAACCGTCGGTGGAAGAAACCGTGCAGATCATCAACGGGCTGAAACCGAAATACGAAGCGCACCATGACGTTCGCTACACCGCCAAAGCGGTACGTGCAGCGGTGGAACTGGCGGTGAAATACATCAACGATCGTCACCTGCCGGATAAAGCGATTGACGTGATCGATGAAGCGGGCGCGCGGGCGCGTCTGATGCCGATCAGTAAGCGTAAGAAAACCGTCAACGTGGCGGATATCGAGTCCGTGGTAGCCCGCATAGCGCGGATCCCGGAGAAGAGCGTGTCGCAAAGCGATCGCGATACGCTGAAGAATCTGGGCAACCGTCTGAAAATGCTGGTATTCGGACAGGATAAAGCCATTGAGGCGCTGACCGAGGCCATCAAGATGAGCCGTGCTGGCCTGGGCCACGAGCACAAACCTGTGGGATCGTTCCTGTTTGCCGGTCCGACTGGTGTCGGGAAAACCGAAGTGACGGTGCAGTTGTCCAAAGCGCTGGGCATTGAACTGCTGCGTTTTGATATGTCTGAGTATATGGAACGCCACACCGTCAGCCGTCTGATTGGTGCGCCTCCGGGATATGTCGGCTATGACCAGGGTGGTTTGCTGACCGATGCGGTCATTAAGCATCCGCACGCGGTGCTGCTGCTGGATGAAATTGAGAAAGCGCACCCGGATGTCTTTAACCTGCTGCTGCAGGTGATGGACAACGGTACGCTGACCGACAATAACGGGCGCAAAGCGGATTTCCGCAACGTGGTGCTGGTGATGACCACCAACGCCGGGGTGCGTGAAACCGAACGTAAATCGATTGGCCTTATTCATCAGGACAACAGCACTGATGCGATGGGGGAAATCAAAAAAGTATTTACGCCGGAATTCCGTAACCGTCTCGACAATATTATCTGGTTCGATCACCTCTCTACCGAGGTAATCCATCAGGTGGTCGATAAATTTATTGTTGAGCTTCAGGTGCAGCTGGATCAGAAAGGCGTCTCTCTGGAAGTGAGTCAGGAAGCGCGTGACTGGCTGGCAGAGAAAGGCTATGACCGTGCAATGGGCGCACGTCCGATGACGCGTGTAGTCCAGGATAACCTGAAGAAACCACTGGCCAACGAACTGTTGTTCGGTTCGCTTGTCGATGGCGGTCAGGTGACCGTAGCGCTGGATAAAGAGAAAAATGAGCTGACCTATGGCTTCCAGAGTGCACAAAAGCACAAGCCAGAAGCCGCACATTAATCTTCTATCGCATCACAGACCGGGCGTAATGCCCGGTTTTTTTTCGCCTGGTTTTCGGAAAGGTAGATTACAGGCAAAAAATAAGCCTGCGTAAGGGAGATTACGCAGGCTAAGGAGGTGGTTCCTGGTACAGCTAGCATTTATGGGTTATGTTTTTCAGCGAAACGGATAATACCCTTATTGAACGAAACGGTATGTGATCGATTTCTAAGAATCTTCCGAACGCTGAAAAATAACCGTAACTAACTACTTATCATGCGGGTTGCGCGTGGACTCACCGGCAAAATTACGCATTAACAATGCATAATTCAGATCGATATCTTCTGGGACCGGCATCCAGACGGTGTAACCGTCGCCCGGCGCCACAGGCATCGCTTCGCCTTTGGCATTTTCCATCTGCTCGAGCGTGAAATTGACGTTGCCCTGCGGGGTCATCAGCTCCAGGCTATCGCCGACGGTGAATTTATTTTTCACGATAACCGCAGCCAGTTCACCTTTACGCTCACCGGTGAATTCACCGACAAACTGCTGGCGTTCGGAAACGGAGAAACCATATTCGTAGTTCTGATAGTCGTCATGCGTATGGCGACGCAGGAAACCTTCGGTATAACCGCGATGCGCGAGGCCTTCCAGCGTTTCCAGCAGCTGCGGATCGAACGGTTTACCGGCGGCGGCATCGTCAATTGCTTTACGATACACCTGCGCGGTACGTGCGCAGTAGTAATAAGACTTGGTGCGACCTTCGATTTTCAGCGAGTGCACACCCATTTGGGTCAGGCGCTCAACGTGGGCAATAGCGCGTAAATCTTTGGAGTTCATGATGTAGGTGCCGTGTTCGTCTTCGAACGCGGTCATGTACTCGCCCGGACGCTGGGCTTCTTCGAGCATAAACACTTTATCCGTTGGCGCGCCAATACCCAGCGTCGGCTCAACGTTTTGTACCGGGATAGGCTCGTACTTGTGCACGATGTTACCCACCACATCTTCTTTGCCTTCCTGCACGTTGTATTCCCAGCGACAGGCATTGGTGCAGGTTCCCTGGTTTGGGTCACGCTTGTTGATGTAACCGGAGAGCAGGCAGCGGCCGGAGTAGGCCATGCACAGTGCGCCGTGAACGAAGATTTCAAGCTCCATATCCGGCACCTGGGTGCGGATCTCTTCAATTTCTTCCAGTGACAGTTCACGGGACAGGATCACGCGGGTCAGCCCCATCTGTTTCCAGAATTTTACCGTCGCCCAGTTTACGGCGTTCGCCTGTACTGACAGGTGAATATCCATGTCCGGGAAGTTTTCGCGCACCAACATAATCAGACCTGGATCGGACATGATTAATGCATCCGGCCCCATTTCCACCACCGGCTTCAGGTCACGAATGAAGGTTTTCAACTTGGCGTTGTGTGGTGCAATGTTGACCACTACATAGAATTTTTTACCCAGTTCATGGGCTTCATTGATGCCGAGCTGTAAGTTTTCGTGGTTGAATTCGTTGTTGCGTACGCGCAGGGAGTAACGTGGTTGGCCTGCGTAGACGGCATCTGCGCCATAGGCAAAAGCGTAACGCATGTTCTTCAGCGTTCCCGCAGGGGAAAGGAGTTCCGGTTTAAACATAATTTTCTCGTTCTGATGACAGGTCAGACTCGCCTCACTCGGTGAGGCGGTTAGGGGAGTGCCCCCATATTAAGGGCGGGCATTGTAGCGCTGCGCGAGGAGACAGTAAACCTTGCGGGTTCAATCAACCCGCAGATAGTGCCCGTCGGCGCGCACGTACATACCGAAGCCGCAGTTTTGCGGATCGTCGGTACTGGCGTCGATGCCTTCAGGTGTGACCGTCAGCGAGATATCGCAGTGGATGTAGTCACTCTCTCTGAGTGCAATCACGCCTTTATTGTTTTTCAGCGTGACCAGTTCTGAGAATTCACCGATGTTTGGTCCGTAATAGAGGGCCATCATGCCGAAATAATACCCTTGGAAATCAACCTGAAAGTCTGATTTTTTCTCTGTAGGTTTAACAATCAGCGTTTCCCAGGTTGCCAGACCGGCGTAGTTCCAGTATTCCCCGGCAGGGGAGTCGCTTTTCGGCAATGCGGCTAACTTTTCTTTGATAAGCCCCAGGTTGTAGATTGATTTGGCATCGTTGGGATTAATGGTCAGCCAGGCTTGCGCTTTGCGCCATTCACCCTGACGCATCCAGGTTAGCGCCACGTTGTTATAGGCTGTCGCCACGGTTTTATCATCAAGCTGACAACCTTCGCTCCAGGTCACCTGTTTTTCAAAGGCTTCACGCGCTTTGGCATAGTTCCTGGCTTTATAGAACTGCTCACCCTGGCTGGCGTAGGTAGGGACTTTCGCGCAGTCGGCTTGCAACTGCTGCTCGGTGATTTCTGCTCTGGCAGGCGTGCAAAGCAGCAACAGAGGGCAGAAGGAGAGTAATATTAAGCGCATTATCTGTTCCATATATCTTTATTCGGCAGTTCTGAATCAGCAATTTTCGAGGTATGCCAGGCAAAGCGACAGCGTTTCGCGAGGGTATCGAAATGTAGCGGAGATAATTCAGTAAATAACGCGTGATCCGGGAAAAGTGTAATAAAGAAATAGGCCCAGCGCGCACTGGCTTTCATGTTGAACAGTTTCTTGTCGTGTTTATTACCATACAGCCACGACAGCGTCACCATGGCTTCCGCCGTACCGTTGTAGCCTTCTTCCTCCAGGATGCTCAGGTAGGAATGCGCCAGGGTAAAATCGTTTACCTCGCGAAGTTTCAGCAGGAAGACGCTCCAGGCTTGCTTCGAACCGAACCGATCGGCCTGATGTAAATTATCAAGCAGGTTTTTTTCGTAAACGGAACGCATGCCGGCATGGGTTTCTTGCTGGGCTAAACGTTCGTAGCAATCGGCGATTTTGCTGTGAATATCCTGCAGGTCATGTTGATACGCGTGGTATCCGGCGTTAACGACCAGTCGATAGGGGGTCTTCTCTTGCAGCGCGACCTGTTGGTGCAAAATCTCCGCTGCACGCTGAAAATAATTTAGCGCAGTAACGGGATCATAAGGAAGCAGGCTATTGTTGTCTGGGTTATTGTATTCGAGGGCCTGCAAGTAGTAGGCGCAGGGCAGGTTTCTCTGAGCACCCAGCTCTGCCAGTAAGGCAAAATGCTGCGGTAGATCGAGCCAGTCAATATCTTTGATGGCTGACTGCCAGTTATTGTTATATTCCAGTGCAGCTACGCTATCGAGTACGGCAATGCCCTGTGCTTCATCTTTTTCAAACCCGAATAATCCCGCGTACTGGAAATAACCGCTGTAGATTCTGGCGGCGTAAAACTCGGTTTGCCTGGCGTTCTGGTGCAAGAAATTATAAATCCACCAGGTGTCCGGGAAGTCGCGTAGCGCAAATTTTAGCGCGTACACGGTGTAGTAATGACTCAGCTTGAGGTTTTCCGCGACCGCACGTTGAATGGTATACCACAGGGCGTCGAGATCGCTCAGATCGTTATAGCAGGTTAACAGCCACTCCAGCGCATGATGACGAGAACTTTGGCTATGCGCCCGCTGGGCAATATCTTCGGCTTTGGCGATAAACGTTTCCCGTTCCGGTGGGTACTCGAGTTCCTTAATACGCAAATCGCGACAGGTGTCCCACCAGATTAATAATTCCAGATGCTCGCGCTCGGCGGCACAAAGATGGCCGCAGGTTGGTGAGGCCAGAAATTCACGAATGCCCTCGTGTGAACCACCCCAGCGTGGCATCTGAAATGGAATGTATTCATCCAGCGCGTAAAATGCGCGCGGAAAAATAGCCAGACACACAGAGAGCCAGTATTCAGCCTCGGCATCGCCCTTGCAATCTGGCAGTACCGCTGGACGCGGTAGATTTGGGCACGCTGCATCTTCCAGAGAAAGCCCGGAAAAGGCCATCAGCGTTTCCATTTCCTGCGGCGAATCCTGATGATATTTGGCTAACACCTGCATCAGCGGTTGCCCGGTGAAATCGGTACCCTCAAGAAATTCAATTAACCAGTCGGGTTGACCGAAGACTTTTGTGTTGGTGCTGGTTAATAAGGCAACCATCCACTGGCGTGGCTCGCAATCGATAGCATTCAATGCGGCAATGACCATTCGCTCGTTGCAGGCCCCGGCGCAAACCCACATTGCGGCAGACGTCTCCTCTGCCCAACCATAGCTACGGTAAAGCCACGCGCGGTGGTTCCAGTACTGGGCTTCGGCAAGCCAGGCGTGAGTCGAGCGCGGGCGGGCGTGCTGCCAGGCTTTGATGAGAGCTAATCCTTGCGGACCTGCATCGACGAGAGCATCCATATCATAAAAACGGTTGCACATTTGGGTCCAGGCGAGGAAGTAACGCTTTTCAGCTTCACGGCTGGTGAAGCTGTCCGTCAGCGCCTGGTTGAAGCGGGCGTCTAGCTCATCGTAGCGCGCTTCGCGCAGCAGTACGGGAATATTGGCGATATGCCAGACGCGTTGCTCGTCAGTATGCGGCAGTTTGCTATTGCACATCTCACGCATTGCGTTGAGTATGCGTTCATCCTGAACCATGGACAGTCCTTTTGGCTACGATGTAGGTGTAAATTCCCTACACTGTAGCCTATAACTGCGAAGCGTGAGATTTTTTTAATTACGCTATCCGACAGGCATCCGCTTCCCAACGATACCCGACGCCGTACACTGCGCGGATAAACGACTGTTCGGCGTCCAGCGACTCCAGCTTGCGCCGCAGGTTCTTGATATGGCTGTCGATGGTGCGATCGGTCACGACCCGGTAGTCATCATAGAGATGGTTAAGCAACTGCTCGCGGGAGAAGACTTTTCCCGGCTCATGCGACAACGTTTTCAGTAGGCGGAACTCCGCCGGGGTTAAGTCGAGCATCTTCCCGCGCCATGACGCCTGAAAACGGCCTTCATCAACGATCAGCGGGCTGGCAGCATCCAGTTGTTGCAACTCGCGCTGGGGTTTACAGCGGCGCAGTATTGTCTTCACGCGGGCGACAACTTCGCGCGGGCTGTAGGGCTTACAGATGTAGTCATCGGCACCGATCTCAAGTCCCAACAGACGGTCAATTTCTTCGATTTTGGCGGTGACCATCATGATCGGCACTTCAGAGAAACGTCGAATTTCCCGGCATAGGGTCAAGCCGTCAGTGCCTGGCAGCATCAGATCCAGCAAAATCAGATCGGGTGGCGTCTGGCGCACGTACGGTAAAACCTGGTCACCGTGGTTGATGAGCGTCGGGGCATAGCTCGCTGCACGCAGGTAGTCGATAAGCAATTGTCCCAGCTTGGGTTCATCTTCCACGATCAGAATACGCGGCGTGTTTTCATCAATGGGTAACTCTGTCATACATCTCTCTGTAAATCGCGTTCCAGCGGTAACTCTACTGTAATGCTTACCCCGCCAAAAGGCGAATGGGCGGCGCGGATATGCCCATTGTGCGCCTCAACAATATTGACGCAAATCGCCAGACCCAGACCGGAGCCTCCGCTGGCGCGGTTACGCGAACCTTCGGTGCGATAAAATCGCTCAAACAGTTTTTGCAGCTGTGCATCGTTTACGCCCGGGGCTGAATCGGCGAAGGTCAGTAAGACCTGGCGCTCGCGCTGTTCGGCGGAAATACGCAGCCCGCCGCCGCTGTCGGTATAACGTAGGCTGTTTTCCAGCAGGTTATTGAACAGTTGCATCAGACGATCCCGGTCGCCAAACACCGTCATGCTGTCCGGCAGCGAGAGTTGTATTGTCAGTCCGCGGCTGGCAAAACGCTCGCGAAACGCGCCGCTTGCGACTTCCAGTAACGGGATCAGATCCAGGGAGGTTTTTTGGTAGGCCAGGGCGCCTTCATCTGACATTGAGAGCTGATGGAGATCGTCCACCAGTTTGGTCAGCGTGCCCACTTCGGCCTGTAAAGAGGCCACCGAATCTGGAGTGAACTGGCGAACGCCATCCTGAATCGCTTCCAGCTCGCCGCGCAACACCGCCAGCGGCGTGCGCAGTTCGTGAGAAATATCGGCCATAAAATCACGGCGCATTTGCTGGTTCTTTTCCAGCGTACTGGCCAACTGGTTGAAATCCTGCGCCAGTTTGCCCAGTTCATCGGTGCTGGTGGGGGCAACGCGGGTGGTGAAATCCCCCGCGGCCAGCTTGTGCGTGCCGTCCACCAGACGCTTGACGGGGGCCAGCAGACTACGCGCCAGTGTAAACGTAGCCAGCGCTGCCAGGATAGTGGAGAGCGCGACGATCAGCCAACTGGTACGGCGCTGCTGTTTATCGAAATTAATATCTGTATTACGCGTTAAGCGTTCTACGGGCGACGCGATGACGGCACCCACTTCGATCCCGTTAACCATGATTGGGCGGCGCGTGCCGTCGCCGGGAACCGGACCACGTGGGCCGACCAGCACGCGGGCGTTTTGGTCGATGACCCAAAACTGGGTACGCCAGCCGTGCGGCGGCATACCGGGGCCTGGCTTGTCATCGTTGTTGTCGTGTTCAAAAGAACGCAGGATCTGAAAAACAAAACGATCGTTATTGCGCAGAAACCGCCAGTTGCCATGTTGCTGATATTGTTCGCCCAGCGCGTCGCTCAGCATTTGTAGCCGCTGTTCATTGCCGTGTTTGATGTAGTCAATAAATCCGCGTTCGAAGCTTACCCGTACGGCCCAGTGCATGCTAATGAGTAGCACAATGCAGGTGGCAAAAATCGCCAGAAACAGTTTGCCGGTTATTCCGGGTCGCCATAACTTCATCAGTTGCTCCTTTTACGCCGTGAAATCACCGCGTTGGTTTGCGTATCGTTTGGCACGCGGGCAAAAATCATCGCTGGCAGCGCGATAATCAGGGCAATGCACAGCCAGGTATACATAAAGACGGTATGGGTGCTGCCGCTGTCGAGAGCGATATGCTGTTGACCAAACATGCCCAACAGCAGGCCAGCGATGGTTACCCCGATACTCATCGACAGCTGCATGATCATCGACAGCAGGCTGTTGCCGCTGCTGGCGAGATCGTCAGGTAAGTCTTTTAAGGTCAGGGTGTTCATCGATGAAAAACGGGTGGAGTTGACCATGCCTTGTAAAAACAGCACGAAGGGCAGCACGTAATACCAGCCGAGCAGGGCGGTGGTCATCAGCAACAGGCAGACCAGCGACAGGCCCAGCGTGGTGGCAACCAGCACCCGACGATAACCAAACCGGTTGACGACCTGAACCACAATACGCTTCATGCCCATGCTGCCCAGTACCATCGGGATCATCATCAGCCCGGCATGAAACGGCGAAAAGCCCAGCCCAATCTGCAAAAACACCGGCGTCATAAACGGTAACATTCCGCTACCAATGCGCCCGGCAAAACTGCCAAGCAGGCCTAATGAGAAGGTGGGGGTGCGAAACAGATGCAGACTGAACAGTGCACGCGGGTTGTTGCTGGCGTGTCTGATATACAGAAGGATTGCCAGCACGCCGCAGATAACCAGCGCCGCCAGCGTAATGTCTGAGATCCCGCTGCCTTTGCTGCCATCCAGCGCCAGCGTCAGTGCCGCCATGCCAACGGCCAGCAGCATAAATCCCGAAAGATCGAAGCGCCGGGTTTGCAACGTGTAGTTAGGCATCAGCATTAAGGTGGCTATTGCCCCAATAATGCCGACGGGAATGTTAATCAGGAAAATCCAGTGCCAGGACGCATACTCCACCAGAATGCCGCCTAATGCCGGGCCGAGCAACGGGCCAATTTGCCCCGGTAAGGTGACGAAGGTCATTGCCGCCATATACTGCGTGCGCGGGACAATCTTCATCACCGTCAGCCTGCCGACTGGCACCATCATCGCACCGCCGACGCCTTGTAACACGCGGGCCATTACCAGCTCATTGAGCGTGCTGGACCCGGCGCAAAACAGCGATCCCAGCGTGAACAGGATGATGGCGGTGAAGAAAATATTACGTACGCCGATCTTGTCTGCCAGCCAGCCGCTGGCGGGCAGCATCACCGCCACAGTTAAGACATACGACACAATGACCATATGCATATGCAACGGGCTTTCGCCGAGGCTTTTGGCCATTGCAGGCAGCGCGGTATTGACGATGGTGGTATCCAGCGATTGCATAAAAAAGCCGAACGCCACAATCCAAAGCTGCCAGCGGGTGCTGTCGGGAAGTTCTGTCATAAGTCTGCTACCGGGTTGCTGTTTTTACGCGAAAAACGCATACGCAGACGGTCGAAAAAGAGATACACCACCGGGGTGGTGTACAGCGTCAGCAGTTGGCTCACTACCAGCCCGCCGACGATAGTTATCCC
>NZ_SZXN01000041.1:118051-139067 GCF_005281195.1 Citrobacter sp. wls613 | reverse complement strand
GCTGGCGCAGTTCCGAACCGTCGCCAGCCGATAGCACCAGCGGCAGCGCGCCAAAGAGTGCTGCCAGCGTGGTCATCATGATGGGACGAAAACGCAGCAGGCAGGCCTGGAAAATGGCTTCTTCCGGCGTCAGCTTGCCATTTCTCTGCGCCTCAAGCGCAAAGTCGACCATCATGATGGCGTTTTTCTTCACAATGCCAATTAATAGCATGATCCCTATCAGGGCGATTAGGCTGAACGGGGCATTGAACAATTCCAGTGCCAGTAGCGCACCCACGCCGGCAGAAGGCAGCGTTGAGAGGATAGTAAGCGGGTGAACGTAGCTTTCATACAGCATACCCAGCACGATGTAGACCGTGGCGATGGCGGCGATAATCAGGATCACCTGCGAGTTCATCGTATCCTGAAAAACCTGCGCCGTACCGGCAAAACTGCCGCGCACCGTTGACGGGACGCCAAGCTGGGTCATGGTCCGGTTAATGGCTTCTGTGGCCTCAGAAAGTGATGCGCCGGTCGGCAGGTTAAACGACACGGTTGAGGCGGCAGACAGCCCCTGATGGTTCACCGACAGCGGGGCGTTCGCCGGTTGCCATTTAGCAAAGTACGACAACGGAATGGCTTTGCCATCGCTATTAATGACAAACATTTTATCCAGCGCGCTGATGTCCTGGGTGTAGCGCGGGTCGACCTCCATCACCACTTTGTACTGGTTCATCGGCTGGTAGATGGTCGATATTTGCCGCTGACCAAAGGCGTTATTCAGCAGGCTGTTGGCGGCTTCGACGTCGATCCCCAGACGTGACATGGTGTCACGATCGTAGGTCAGACTCATCTCTGCACCGTTGTCCTGCTGATCGGAGTTGACGTCAGCCAGTTGGGGCAGGGTGGCTAACGCTTTACGGATTTTCGGTTCCCATTCCCGTAATGCGGCGAGATCGTCCGACAGCAGCGTGTACTGGTAGCTGGCGTTGGATTGCCGTCCCCCGACGCGAATATCCTGTACCGCCATCAGAAACAGGTTAGCCCCCGGCTCTTTGGCCAACTTCACGCGCAGCCTGTCGATCACCTGCTGAGCGGTTTGCTGGCGCTCTGCGCGCGGCTTCAGGGTAATAAACATCATGCCGCTGTTAACACGGGAGCCGCCGGTAAAACCGGTGACGTTGTCCACAGCTGGATCGTCACGGATGATCTTCATAAAATCCTGCAACTTCCCGCGCATGGCCTGAAACGAAATGCTTTGGTCGGCCTGGATCCCCCCCATCAGAACGCCGGTGTCCTGCTCCGGGAAAAAGGTTTTGGGGATGGAAATATACAGCCAGACGTTGAGCGCAATGGTTGCCAGTAATACCACACCCACCATTCGGGTATGGCGTAACACCCACTGCAGCGAGGTGGCGTAACTTTGTTGCAAGGCAACCAGCACCCGGCCAAATCCTCGCTTACGAGACTGTTCTCGTGGGGCGCTGGATTTGAGCATCCATCCGCACATCATTGGTGTGAGCGTCAGCGAGACCAGCAGTGAAATCCCGATGGCAACCGACAGGGTCACGGCAAATTCCCGCAGTAATCGTCCCGGCAGACCGCCCATTAACAGCAGCGGCAGGAACACCGCCACCAGCGACAGGCTCATGGAAAGTACCGTAAATCCGACTTCGCGCGTGCCTTGTAATGCCGCCTGGAGCGGCTTCATTCCCGCTTCCAGGTGCCGGGATATATTTTCCAGCACCACGATGGCGTCATCGACCACAAACCCGGTGGCAATGGTCAGCGCCATTAGCGACAGGTTGTTCAGACTGAATCCACACAGATACATGGCGGCAAACGTGCCAATCAGCGAGACGGGCACTGCTACGGCGGGGATCAGCGTCGCGCGCCCGGAGCGCAGGAAAACAAACACCACCAGGATAACCAGCGCCACGGAGATAATCAGCGTCTGTTCCACTTCTTCCAGCGACGCACGAATGGTCGGCGAACGATCCTGGGCAATTTGCAAATCAATGGCGGCCGGGATCAGCGTTTGTAACTCTGGCAATTTGGCCCGGATGCTGTCCACCGTCTGGATGATGTTGGCTTCCGGGAGTTTGCGGATCATCAACAGAATGGCCGGTTTGGCATTGGTCATCCCGGCGTTACGCACATCCTGCACCGAGTCAGTGATAGAGGCAACGTCACCCAGACGTACGGCCGCACCGTTGTTGTAGTGAATAATCAGCGGTTGATACTCATCCGCGGTTTTGAGCTCGTCGTTGGTTTGCACCTGCCAGCGGCGGGTTTCATCTTCCAGCGCGCCCTGTGGTTGACGCACGTTGGCGCTATTGATCGCGCTACGCACGTCATCCAAAGAGACACCCTGGTTAAACAGCGCCTGCGGGTTCAGGCCAACGCGCACGGCGGGCAGGGAGCTGCCGCCGACGTCGACGTCGCCAACGCCGTCAATTTGCGCGATGGTTTGCGCCAGCTGTGTCGAGGCGAAATCATACAATTCACCCTGAGAATAAGTATCCGAGGTTAGCGTCAGGATCATGACAGGCGCATCGGAGGGATTGGCCTTTCGGTACGTTGGCCGACTGGGCATTCCGCTGGGCAGCAGGCTTTGGGCGGCGTTAATGGCCGCCTGAACGTCCCGCGCTGCGCCGTTGATGTCGCGATCAAACGTAAACTCAAGAATAATGCGCGTGCTGCCAAGCGAACTGCTTGACGTCATTTCATTCACGCCCGCGATACGCCCAAGCGAGCGTTCCAGCGGCGTTGCGACGGACGACGCCATGGTTTCAGGTGATGCTCCCGGCAGCGAGGCGCTGACCATGATCACCGGGAAATCTACCTGCGGCAGCGGCGCGACCGGTAACAGGCGAAAGCCCAGAATGCCGCACAGGGTAATGGCGACGGAAAGGAGAATGGTCGCTACCGGACGATGGATGAAGAGAGCAAAAAATTTCATTTACGCGTCCTCTTCCTGACGCGGGAAGCGGTTTTTCACGTACAGCGACAGTCGGTCAAACAGCAGGTAAATCACCGGGGTGGTAAACAGGGTTAATACCTGACTGACCAGCAGTCCACCGACCATACCAATACCTAATGGGCGGCGTAACTCAGCGCCCACGCCGGTACTTAACATCAGCGGCAATGCTCCCAGCAGAGCCGCCAGCGTGGTCATCAGGATCGGGCGAAAACGCAGCAGGCACGCCTGGAATATGGCGTCGCGCGGTGCCATCCCCTGTTCGCGTTCAGCGGCAAGGGCAAAGTCAATCATCATGATGGCGTTTTTCTTGACGATACCGATCAGCAAAATAATACCGATGATCGCAATAACGTCCAGTTCACTACCGGCAATCATCAATGCCAGCAGTGCCCCGACGCCCGCCGTCGGCAGCGTGGAGAGAATGGTGATTGGGTGAATAAAGCTCTCATACAGCACGCCGAGCACGATATACATTGCGACGACCGCCGCCACAATCAGCCAGATTGTGTTGCCGAGCGCGGCCTGGAAGGCCAGCGTACTGCCCTGGAACTGGGTGGTAATACTTGACGGCAGGTCCAGCGTTTTTTCCGCCTGCAGTATTGCCTCTACCGCATCGCCCAGCGAGTGGTCATCTGGCACGTTGAACGAGATGGTGGTGACCGGGAACTGATCGAGATGGTTTATCGACAGCGGGGCAAAACGCTGCTCAATGCTGGCGATGGTGCTAAGCGGGACGATCCCACCGTCGCTGCTGGTCAGGCGAAGGGAGTCCAACGCGGAAAGCCCCGGCGTACTGGCGGTATCATGTTCCAACACCACCCGATATTGGTTTGCCTGGGTGTAGATGGTTGAAATCAGCCGCTGTCCGAAAGCGTTATACAGCGCGTTATCGACATCTGCCATGCTGATGCCTAAACGGCTGGCGCTGTCGCGATTAACATTTACATACGCCACCAGTCCCTGGTCCTGCCAGTCACTGCTGACGTCAGACAGTTGTGGCAACTGCTGCAGTTTTTCCAGTAGCTGCGGCACCCAGGTGCTGAGAGCGTCCAGCGAGGTGGCCTGCAGCGTAAACTGATACTGGGTGCGGCTCACCTGCGTATCAATGGTCAGATCCTGGGTAGGCTGAAGATAGAGATCGACGCCGGGCACGTTATCCACTGCATCCTGCAGGCGAGCGATGACTTTTTGCACGCGGTCATCGCGTTCATTCAGCGGCTTAAGGTTAATTTGCAGGCGCGCGCTGTTCAGCGCCGGGTTGGTGCCATCAACGCCGACGAACGCGGTCAGGCTTTCTACTGCCGGGTCTTTAAGGATCACATCAGAGACCTGACGCTGGCGTTGAGCCATGCTGGTAAATGAGCTGGACTGCGGTGCCTGCAACGTGCCCTGAATAATGCCGTTATCCTGGATCGGGAAGAAGCCCTTCGGGATAAAGATCCACAGCATCACGCTTAATGCCAGCGTGCCGAGCGCGACGCCAAGCGTCAGCCACGGGTGGTTAAGCACTTTTGCCAGCCAGTGACCGTACCCGGCAATGACGCGCTCGAACATTTTTTCCGAGGCACGGGAGAAGCGGTTTTGCTTGCGCAATGACGCTTGGCTGAGCATGCGGGCGCACATCATTGGCGTGAGCGTCAGTGATACGACGGCGGAAATCAAAATCGCCACCGCCAGCGTGACGGCGAACTCGCGGAATAATCGCCCGACGATATCGCCCATAAACAGCAGAGGGATCAGCACCGCGATCAGGGAAAACGTCAATGAGATGATAGTAAAACCAATCTCGCCTGCGCCTTTAAGGGCGGCGGTCAGCGGTTTTTCCCCTTTTTCGATATAGCGCGAAATATTCTCGATAACCACAATCGCGTCATCGACCACAAACCCCGTGGCGATGGTCAGCGCCATCAGCGTCAGGTTATTGATCGAGAAATCGAGGAATACCATTACCGCAAAGGTACCTATCAGCGATAGCGGTACGGCGACCGCGGGAATAATCGTGGCCGGTATATTGCGCAGGAACAGGTAAATGATCATCACCACCAGCGCAATCGCCAGCATCAGTTCAAACTGGGTGTCGGAAACGGAAGCACGAATGTTGGTTGTACGATCCGAAAGCACCGTGACATTGACCGATTTTGGCAGGCTTTCTGTTAGCGCAGGCAGCATCTGGCGAATGCTGTCCGCGGTGGAGATAATGTTCGCACCAGGCTGGCGCTGAACGTTCATCACGATAGCTTGTTGCTTATTGGCCCACGCGCCCAGCCAGCTGTTTTCCGCACCTTGCTCGACGGTTGCGACATCCCCGAGGCGCACTGGCGCACCGTTTTTATAGGCGATGATTAACTGACGATACTCATCGGCAGACTGCATCTGGTCGTTGGCTGACAGGGTGACGGCGCGCGTCGGGCCATCCAGGCTACCTTTGGCTGAATTGACGTTGGCGCCGGTGATGGCGGTGCGGACGGTTTCGCTGGTCAGCCCTAACGCGGCAATGGCCTGTGCGTTAAGTTTTACGCGCACGGCGGGACGTTGTCCGCCAGACAGTGTAACCAGGCCCACGCCGGAGACTTGAGAGATTTTCTGCGCCACGCGGGTTTCGACCATATCTTCCACCTGCGTCATGGGCATGGCGGTAGAGGTCACCGCCAGCGTCATGATCGGCGGATCCGCCGGGTTCACTTTACTGTACACCGGTGGGTTAGGCAGATCGTTCGGTAATAAATTGGTGGCGGCGTTAATCGCGGCCTGGACTTCCTGTTCGGCGACGTCCAGCGGTAACGTGAGCTGAAACTGCAATGTCACCACGGATGCACCACCGGAGCTTTGTGAGGACATCTGTTTTAGACCCGACATCTGCCCAAACTGGCGCTCAAGCGGAGCAGTCACGGCGGAGGTCATCACATCCGGGCTGGCGCCAGGGTAGAGTGTCACCACCTGAATGGTCGGGTAATCCACTTCCGGCAACGCTGCGATGGGCAGGAAGCGATAGCCTATAATCCCGGCGAGTAAAATCGCCACCATCAGCAGCGTGGTGGCAACAGGGCGCAGAATAAACAGGCGGGATGGGCCGCCGGTGTTGTCCGGAGGTAACGCCTGCATCAGGAGCGTGCTCCTTTTTTGCCGTACTCGCGTGCGGTGGCTTTATCGTTTGTGGCTGTGGCGCTATGCGCCTCTACAACGTCAACTTTTGCCCCTTCCGTCAGGCGGTCAATACCGTCGGTGACGACGCGATCGCCCGCCGACAGCCCGGCGGTAATCACCACTTTTTGACTGTCCTGAATGCCCGGTTTGACCAGATGTTTACTGACTTTATTCTCTGTATTCAGCACCCAGACAAAGTGACCTTCATTGCCCATTTGTAAGGCGGCAGTGGGGATTACGATGGCGTTTTGCTCGGTGGCGACCAGCATACGGGCGTTAACGAACTGATTCGGAAACAGCGTGTCATCCTGATTGTTGAAGCGAGCCTTCGCTTTGATGGTGCCGGTGGTGGCATCAATCTGGTTGTCGAGGCTCAGCAGTACGCCTTCGCTGAGTTTCTGCGAATTGGTGCGATCCCAGGCTTCGACCTTCAGCGGGTTGCCCGTTTTTTGCGCCCGTAGCACGGTCGCAATATCGTTTTCTGGCAAGGTGAAGATCAGGTCGATAGGATGGGTTTGCGTAATGACGACAATCCCGGTGGTATCACCGCTGGAGATTTGGTTACCTACGTCGACCAGTTTCAGGCCGACACGGCCATCGACAGGGGCGGTGATGCGACTCCAGTCGAGCTGCAACTGGGCGCTGGCGACGCTGGCTTCATCGGCTTTGATCGTCCCTTGCGTTTCGTTCACCAATGCCTGTTGAGCATCCAGTTCCTGACGGGAGACCAGATTGGTTTTCACCAGTTGCTGATAGCGGGCCAGGTCGCGACGGGCATTTGCCAGCGTAGCGGTATCTTTGGCTAACTGTCCCTGCGCCTGGGCAAGGGCGACTTTGAACTGGCTGGGGTCTATTTCAGCCAGCAGGTCGCCGGCTTTGACCTGCTGTCCTTCCTGAAAGTGTAACGCGATGAGCTGACCGTCTACCCGACTGCGAACCGTTGCGGTATTCGCGGCCGTCACGGTGCCCAGTCCCGTCAGGTAACGTGGAACGGCTTGTTCATTGGCGGTGGCAACCTGCACGGGGGCTAGCGGACCAGAACGCATTCCGCGACGCCCTGAGCCTGCGGCGTGCTGTGCTTGCCCGGTTGCACCGGGGGCATTCCCCTGAGATTCACTGCGACTGTGCCAGAACCAAAATGCGGCGATGGCCGCCACGACGGTCACGATTGCTATCACCCAGCGGGATTTGTTACTGCCTTTCATTGTTATAAGTTTCTCATCCTGAAACGTTTCGCGTAATGATACTAGTTTAGCCAGCGATCAAGGGCGAAAGATGGAGGAATTATGAAACACTGTCGGGATTCGTCTGAATGGCGGCGCGGCTTTGCGAGGCGTTACGCAACAATGGGCGGTGAAAATCGCCAACGCGAAAGAGTGCGCTAGAGTGCGGACAAGGCAAAAGGAGGAAAGCCAGAGATTTCAGCCGGACGCTGAAACGGGAAAGCCCCTCCCGAGGAAGGGGCCAAAATAAGGAAAGGGTTATGATGAAGTACGTCATCATACTGGTGATACTCTTAGTGATTAGCTTCGCGGCTTACTAAGACACCAGGGGAGGGGAAACCCTCCCTAACCCTCACTCCTGACCATAAGCCACAGTCACGATGATGTCAATACGCACACTTTTCAGCCTGCGAGCCGCTTAGCGGAAAACCACTTCTGCCCAGCGTGCCAGACCGGCAGTCACCGAGCCGAAATCATCGCCACCGGCGATAGGGATCCCCGGTAGCTGTTCGGCGAGCGCTTTTTTGATAAGCGGTGAGCGTGCACTGCCACCGGTCAAATAAATAACATCCGGTTTTTCCTGGGCATTATCCAGCGCCAGCTGCACCTGCTCCAGAATACGAGCCAGTGGCTGATTGAGCGCCGCCTCCAGCCCCTGTTGACTGATTGCAGTCGCCAGTTCATCACTGATAAACGGCAGCGCCGCCGTGACGTTAGCCTGTGCGGAAAGCGCAATTTTGCTTTCTTCTGCGCTGCGTACCAGCCGGTAGCTCAGACGTTCGCGCCAGACTTTGAGCAGTAACGCGACTTTGTCTGCTTCACGCGCGTCGCGGATCAGATCGTTTAACAAGCGTCCGTTGGCGGTACTGTAAAAATCACTTTGGGCCGGAACATCGTTAATGGCGACGGCGTTCCACCACGGCAGAATAGGTAAGGCGATGCCTTTTTCGGTTTCGCCTCCCATGCCGAGCAATGGCATCAGGTGTTTAAAGGCCAGCGCGATGTCCAGATCGTTACCGCCTACGCGACAGCCACTGTGGCCTAACAGGCTGGTTTCGCGATCGGCGCGCTGATGCCACTGCGGACCCATCAGCAGCAACGAGCAGTCGGTGGTACCACCGCCGATGTCCACCACCAGCACGCGTTTTTCGTCTTGCAACGTGGCTTCATAATCCAGTCCCGCCGCGACTGGCTCGTACTGAAACACCACATCCTGGAAACCGGCGCGTTTGGCCGCACGCTCAAGAATACCTTGTGCCTGGGCGTTGGCGTCGTCGCCGCCTAACCCCTGGAAGTTGATCGGACGACCGATAACGGCCTGGGTGATCGCTTCGGGTAGCTGGTTTTGTGCCTGGTTGCGGATGTGCAGCATCATCGCGCAGACTAAGTCTTCAAATAGCGCAACCTGCTGCGGTTTCAGGCCGCTGGCACCTAAAAACGATTTTGGTGATTTAACGAAGTAGACTTCTTCCGGGTCATCAATATATTGGCCCAGTGATGCCAGACCAAACTGCACGCTATTGGCGTTCACATCGATGTCTTCTTCGCGATTAAAGCGCACCGCGCGACGCAGTAATGCCTGCGTTTCGTCATCCGTTGCCGGGACATCATGATGACGATACAGCCACTCGCTGACCGCTTCACGCGTCGGGGCGCACAGCATGGAGGGCAGTAGCGTGCTGTCATTTTCCATTTTGAGCAATTGCGGCTGCCCGTCACGCATGACGGCCACTGAACAGTTCGCCGTACCATAGTCAAAACCAATAAACACCGTAAAGCTCCCCAGGGCAGTCAAGAAGGGGCGAGACTTTAGCGAAATGTTGTCGTCCCGACAACTGGAATATGAAAGCAAGGCGCATCGGCGGAATAGCATTTATGCTGTAGGCTGGTAAAAAAGGACGCGGACATGTATACACTGAACTGGCAATCGCCCTATGACTGGCCCTGGATGCTGGGGTTTCTCGCTGACCGTGCCGTGGATGGCGTAGAAACTGTAGGCACATTGACGTATGCAAGGAGCCTGGCGATTGGCCAGCATCGTGGGGTGGTGAGCGTTGTCCCGGATCTGGAGGCCAACGTGCTGCAGGTAACGTTAAGCCCGGGACTTCAGCCCGTTGCCCGCGAGTGTCTGGCCAAAATGGCGCAGTTGTTCGATCTGAACTGCTGTCCGCAGCACGTTGTCAGCGCGTTGGGGCGTCTGGGGGCCGCACGCCCTGGATTGCGTCTACCGGGATCGGTTGATGCGTTCGAACAGGGCGTTCGCGCGATTTTAGGTCAGTTGGTCAGCGTGGCGATGGCGGCAAAACTGACGGCGAAGGTGGTACATCTGTATGGCGATAGGCTTGCCGACGCACCAGAGTACGTGTGCTTTCCTACTCCTGAGGCGCTGGCCGCCGCACAACCGCTGGAGCTGAAAGCGCTGGGCATGCCGCTTAAACGTGCGGAAGCGCTGATTCACCTTGCCCGGGCGGCGCTGGATGGCACGCTTAAGCCTGTTGCCCCGCCTGATATCGAGCTGGGGGTGAAGCAGTTACAAACCTTTCCAGGCATTGGGCGCTGGACGGCCAATTACTTCGCGTTGCGCGGGTGGCAGGCGAAGGACATTTTTCTTCCCGATGATTACTTGATTAAACAGCGTTTTCCAGGCATGACGCCGGCGCAAATCCGGCGCTACGCAGAGCGCTGGAAGCCCTGGCGTTCCTACGCGCTACTGCATATCTGGTATACGGAAGGCTGGCAACCATCAGTTGATGGCGAAATTGCTGGTGTTGAGTAGCAACTCCAGCGGTTGGGCGTCGGCAATAATATCGCCAAAAATCATATCAATACCGATGCCAGACAGGGCATCCATAATCAGCGGCATGTTTACCGGTCCAGCGATAGTTTTGATATCCAGACGTTGTGCGTGGCTCTGAATAATGGAAACCCACATTTCGTCCGTCAGATTGCCGTGCGCGCTGGCGCTCAGTTCGCTGTCAAGTAACAGGTAATCAGCGACGTGATACTTGAGATTGTCAAAGACCTCTAAATCGCGACCGACCTGGCTTAAAATAATGCGACAACCCGCCTGGCGTAATCGTTGCATGGCGGGCATGGCCTGCGCTGGATGCGTTTTCATCACGTCTACCGGTATGCTCAGATGCAATAAACGAGGCGGAAGCGGACTGTTTTCCATCAATGCCAGCAGTTCATCAACCAGCACGGGATTGAGCAACCCGGCGGCGGAAAGGGGCAGGGCAACGCTAAGCCCTTTACCGGCAACAGCGGAGGCAGAATGCTGGAAAAATTCAGTAAAGACCCGACGGTCGAGGGCATGATTGAGTGCAGGATCGACCAGACCGGCGCGGAAAGCCTGCTCCTCAATGACGTCGCCTTCGCTGTTCCATAAGCGCAGCGACAACAGCCAGAAGCTAAAGGTCTCAGGAACCCGTGGAGACGCGATGCCGTGGGCGATCATCAATATTGGGTTATGGGTAATGATGTTGCGTTGTTCATCGGGTGACAGTATCCCTCGCGTCGCATGCATCTGGCTCTGCTGGGGTTCATAGACGCATACCCGCCCACGTCCGCTATTTTTGGCCGCGTAGCAGGCAATATCTGCCTGCGACATCACCTCGGTGGCGATACGATTTTTGTCATCAATTAGCGTGATCCCGGCACTGGCGCCAATACGGTGTAAACGGCCTTCCCATGTAAAGTGGTAATCATTGATGGCGCTAATGACGCGACCCGCGATAAACCGGGCACTTTCGATATTACAATCTGGCAGCAGCAAGCCGAACTCATCGCCGCCAAGACGCGCCAGCACATCGCTGGTGCGCAGCATGCTCAGCATCAGAGAAGACAGCTCGCGCAGCAAGGCATCTCCCGCCGCATGACCGGCGCTATCGTTGACGGCTTTAAAACGATCCAGATCGATGAAGACCAGCGCGTGACGCTGATGGGAGTTGTGTACCGTATGCAGCAATTGTTTCAGATGGTTTTCGAAGCTGACCCGGTTGGCCAGATGCGTGAGGTCATCATGCGATGCGCTGTAACTGAGTTGACGCAACATCTTACGTGATTCGGTGACATCCTGAATCACCAACACGGAGCCAATGCTACCGCCGTCGAGGGTGCTGAGCGGCGTGATACTGTACTGAATATCGTAGCTGGTGCCGTTACGACAATGCAGGACCACTTCTTGCTCAATAGCCGTGCGCGACATGTCGGCGCTGTAGATATTTTCCATTAGCGGGCCGTTATCACCGAAAGTAATACGCAGCACCGTGAGCAACGGGATCCCTAACGCGCTCTCTTGCGACCAGCCGCTCATTTTCTCGGCCACCGGATTCATAAAGGTGATTTTCAGGTCGACGTCGATACAAATCACCGCTTCACCGATGGAATCCAGCGTAATATGCAAACGCTCTTTTTCCTGATACAGCGCCTCGTGGAGTTGCTTCACTTCGGTCATGTCGAGATTGATACCGAGCAAACGTTCCACTTCGCCGTCTTTATTCAGCACCCGGTTAGCCAACGAGCGGATATGCCGAATGCCGTCTTTGACCGCAATGCGGAATTCAAGTTTGAAAGGAACACGTGCCGCCAGCGAATCGCGAATCACGCTTTCGGCATGTTCGCGATCTTCAGGGACCACGCAGTCATACCAGACTTGCCAACTGGGTTTGATGTGCGCAGGGACCTCATAAAGATCGAACATGCGCTTATCCCAGCTGATTACGTCAGGCTGCAATTCCCATTCCCAGATGCCAATGCCGCCTGCTTCATTCGCCAGCGTAATACGTTCCATTAACCGCTTATTGATCCACTCCGTGTGTTTCAGGTCGTTAATGTCCTCAACCTGGGCAATAAAGTAGAGTGGGGTGTTATCGCTATGACGAACCAGTGAAACGGCCAGCAGTGCCCAGACCACCTCGCCTGCACGGGTGTAATAGCGTTTTTCCATTGAATAACTATTGATTTCACCGCGCGACAGCATTTGCAGCTGCTCAAGGTCGTTATTCAGATCTTCCGGCCAGGTTAACTGCTGGAAGGTCAGCGAGCGCAGCTCTTCCTGGCTGTAACCCAGAAAATGACACAAGGCTTTATTGGCCTGTAGCCATTGCCCCTCGGTGCCCACCAGCGCCATGCCGATAGCGGAGTATTCCATGGCGTTGCGAAAACGCGTTTCGCTCTCTGAAATGTGTTTACGTTCGGCACGAAACGCGTACATGACCATGGTCATCATGTTTGCCGGTAACAGAATCATCAAAAACGGCAGCCATGGCATGCTGGACATGACAAACGTTTTCGAGGTGGAGAGCAGTGAAGGGTCGGCGGCCAGCATTAGCGAGACCATCATTACGGTGCTGAGGAAAATCAGAAACGCTTCCATGCGCGGCAGACGCACGGCACTCCACATCAGCAAAACGATCACGCAGGTAAACGGCCATGGAAGATACATCATCGACAGCCAACTGAACGCTAAAGTTACCAGTAGGGTGATGAGCGTTTCCAGCAATAAACGGGGATCGCGGTGACGCAGCAGATAGTGCGGCTTAAACAGCAAACCTAACGGTACCAGCGCGAGCGCGCCGATGGATTCTGAAAGCACCCAAATTAGAAACGTATTTAACGACGTTTCACCTGGAAGCAGCAGCCACATCAAAAAACCGCCCAGCAGCGGCGGGACCACGGCACTACCGAATGCCAGACGCGCCCAGTCGTTAAGATTTTGTAAGGGATTGTACCAGGGCAACAGCCTGCGCAATAACATGGCGCCCGCAACGGCCTCAATAATATTGATGGCAGTGTAGGTGAAATTCAGCGTGTCGGTCGGGAAGAACAACAAAGAGGCACCGATGCTGCCCAGGGAGCATGCCAGCGCGATCCCCGGCCACATCTTTCCTGCATGACGGTAAAAAGCCACCATCATAATTGAGGTCGGGAACCACAGCGGCGCCAGCTGCGTGCCGTAACGGGACAGCTCCAGCGAGAACAACGTAAAGATGAACGCCACCAGACCTAAACTGGCCAGGCGCAGTAGAGGATGCGGTAAGGTAACTAAAACATGTTGGGATGGTTTACTCATTACCGCTTTACCCGAATAGCCGATGTCGCCGTGGCGAAGATGCAGGAAGCATCATGTTTAATCTGTGATTATGCTAGTACAAACATTTTACAATTAATACGCCAGCTGCTCATAAAATAACACTCTCAAGCTATTAATTCCTAAGGTAGGCGAATAAATTTTGCGCCTGCTTTAAAACTGACCATTTTAATTTGCGACAGGGACTGCATTGGTGCAGCCTGGGCTGGCGTCGCGCCGCTGAAATCCCTATAATTGCCGCGTTTGGCGTTTCGACGCCCCCTTCCTAACATCCAGGTTAATCAGGTCGCTAAATTTATGACTGATCAGTCTCATCAGTGCGTCATTATCGGCATTGCCGGCGCATCGGCTTCCGGCAAGAGTCTTATTGCCAGTACTCTCTATCGCGAATTGCGTGAACAAGTGGGTGACGAACATATTGGCGTTATTCCCGAAGACAGTTATTACAAAGATCAAAGCCATCTGTCGATGGAAGAACGTGTAAAAACCAACTACGACCATCCGAACGCGATGGATCACAGCCTGCTGTTCCAGCATCTGCAAACGCTGAAACGCGGCTCGGCGATTGAATTACCCGTCTACAGCTATGTTGAACACACGCGTACGCAAGAGACTATTCATATTGAACCCAAAAAAGTGATTATCCTCGAAGGCATTTTGCTGCTGACGGATGCGCGTTTGCGTGACGAGATGAATTTTTCTATTTTTGTAGATACCCCGCTCGACATTTGTCTGATGCGCCGTATCAAGCGCGACGTCAACGAGCGCGGCCGCTCGATGGATTCGGTGATGGCGCAATACCAGAAAACTGTGCGTCCAATGTTCCTGCAATTTATTGAACCCTCAAAACAATACGCCGATATCATCGTGCCGCGCGGGGGTAAAAACCGCATTGCCATCGATATTCTGAAGGCGAAAATCAGTCAGTTCTTTGAATAAGTTCAGCGAATTGTGTACCGTTCAGTAATAACCTGGTTCACCCTTAACGCACCTGGCGTTAAGGGGTTGAAGCACGAAAGGAGAAAGTGCCATGCGTTTATGTGACCGAGATATTGAAGCCTGGTTGGATGCAGGTCGTCTGTCGATCAATCCACGTCCTCCTGTCGAGCGTATTAATGGCGCAACAGTAGATGTGCGTCTTGGCAATAAATTTCGTACGTTCCGCGGTCATACGGCAGCGTATATCGATTTGAGCGGGCCGAAGGATGAAGTTAGCGCCGCGCTGGATCGCGTGATGAGTGATGAAATTGTCCTTGCCGAAGGCGAAGCATTTTTCCTGCATCCCGGCGAGTTAGCGTTGGCCGTAACCTTTGAATCCGTGACGCTTCCGGCAGATTTGGTTGGCTGGTTAGACGGCCGTTCGTCGCTGGCGCGTCTGGGCCTGATGGTTCACGTGACCGCGCACCGTATCGATCCGGGTTGGTCAGGGTGCATTGTGCTGGAATTTTATAACTCCGGGAAATTACCGCTGGCCTTGCGTCCGGGCATGCCGATTGGTGCGCTGAGTTTTGAACCGCTCTCCGGTCCGGCTGCGCGTCCCTACAATCGCCGCCAGGATGCGAAGTATCGCGACCAGCAGGGCGCAGTAGCCAGCCGGATTGATAAAGACTGATTTATTTTCAGTCCTTTGGGGATAGCATGAGACGATTTCTGACGACGCTGATGATTCTCCTGGTCGTGCTGGTGGCCGGTTTTTCTGCGTTAGTAATGTTGGTGAATCCCAATGATTTTCGCGCGTATATGGTGAAGCAGGTTGCTGTACGTAGCGGATATCAATTGCAACTGGACGGCCCACTGCGTTGGCACGTTTGGCCCCAGCTTAGCATCCTCTCTGGACGCATGGTGTTAACGGCTGAAGGGGCCAGCGAACCGCTGGTTCGTGCCGACAATATGCGTCTGGACGTCGCGTTATGGCCGCTGTTGAGCCACCAGCTCAGTGTGAAGCAGGTGATGCTCAAAGGTGCTGTTATTCAGCTGACGCCGCAGACTGAAGCGGTGCGTGGCGAAGATGCGCCCATTGCCCCGAAAGACAATACGTTGCCCGATGTCGCCGAAGACCGTGGATGGTCGTTTGATATCGCGCGTCTGCGCGTTGCCGACAGCGTGCTGGTGTTCCAGCATGAAGATGATGAACAGATTACGGTTCGCGACATTCACCTGGAAATGGAACAGGACACCCAGCATCGCGGTACCTTTGACTTCTCTGGTCGCGTAAACCGCGATCAGCGCGATCTGGCCTTAGCCTTTAACGGTAGCGTTGATGCGTCTGACTACCCGCATAACCTGGCGGCCAATATTGAGAAGCTCAGTTGGCAGTTACAGGGCGCCGATCTGCCGCAGCAGGGGATTCAGGGGCAGGGTAAGCTGCAGGTTCAGTGGCAGGAAGAGAATAAACAGCTCGCGTTTAACCAGATTGCGTTGACGGCCAACGACAGCACACTGTCCGGGCAAGCCCGTGTGTCGCTATCTGATAAACCGGACTGGAGCGTCGATCTGCGCTTTGGTCTGCTCAATCTGGATAACTTGCTGGTGCAACGTGACGCCGCGTCGGCAACGAGCGGCGAGGTGCAACAGGGGCAAAGCCAGTCAACGCTCGCGCGACCGGTAATTGCGTCCCAGGTCGATGCCGTATCGTATCAGGGGCTCAGGGGTTTTTCCGCAGATATTGCGCTACAGGCAGACAAAGTCCTGTGGCGTAAAATGGCCTTTGATAACGTTTCAGCCAAAATGGCGAATCAGTCAGGCTTGCTGAGTATCACTGAATTGCAGGGGACGAGTGAGGGTGGGCTGATTTCGCTTCCCGGCAAGCTGGATGCCAGAAAGGCGCAGCCGCACGCAGTCTTCCATCCGCGTCTGGAAAACGTCGAAATCGGTACCATCCTGAAAGCCTTTAACTACCCGATTGCGCTTACCGGCAAGCTGTCGCTGGCGGGCGATTTTTCCGGTTCTGATATTGACGCGCAGGCGTTCCGTCACAGCTGGCAAGGGCAGGCCCATGTTGATATGAGCGACACACGCATGGAAGGGATGAACTTCCAGCAGCTGGTACAGCAGGCCGTTGAGCGCAGCGGCGGCGACGTGAAGTCTCAGCAGAGTCTGGACAACGTGACCCGACTGGATCGTTTTGTCACCGAGCTGTCGCTGGATAACGGCAAGGTGTCGTTGGATGAGATGGAAGGGCTGTCTTCCATGTTAGCGCTTTCCGGTAAAGGGACGCTGGATCTGGTTGAGCAGACGTGTGACACGCAGTTTAACGTGCGTGTGTTGGGCGGCTGGGATGGGGAAAGCAAACTGATTGACTTCCTGAAAGCCACGCCGGTTCCGCTGCGTATTTATGGGCCATGGCAGGCGTTGAACTATAACCTGCAGGTGGACCAGCTGCTGCGTAAGCATGTACAGGATGAAGCGAAACGTCGGCTGAACGACTGGGCCGATCGCAACAAAGAGTCCCGTAGCGGCAAAGATGTGAAAAAACTGCTGGATAAACTCTGACGGATAATGCCGGATGACGGCGCGAGAGCGTCTCATCCGGCACGTCACCTACACTTCGTAATCCATCTCTTCGTCATTAGTGTGCAGCGGTATTAACTGGACCTTTTGCACCCGGTGGTTTTCCACCTGCAACGTTTTCAGTCGATAGTCGCCCACCTGCACTTCTTCCCCGGTTTTCGGTATACGCTGCAAATATTCCATCAACAGCCCGGCAATGGTGTGATATTCCCGTTTCTCATCAAGGGGAATCGGGACGTATTGCACCAGATCTTCCAGCGGCATATGCCCGTTAGCCGTCCATGAACCGTCAGCATTTTTCTGAATGTCGTGGCGGGCGTCGATCTCTTCCACTTCATTCGGCAGGTTTCCGGCGATGGTTTCCATCACGTCGCTCAGCGTCACAAGTCCCTCTACGGAACCAAACTCATCCGCCACAAACGCAAAGTGGGTGCGGGCATTACGGAACTGCTCCAGCGCCGGCAGTAGCGGCAGGGTCTCCGGGAATACCAGCGGCTGGCGGATCAAGGCGCGTAGATCGAGCGGTTCGCCGCGCAGCGACTGTTGCAGCAGGTCGATGACGTGTACCACTCCGAGCAGTTCTTCCTGCTCATCTTCTCCGGTGACCACCAGACGCGTGTGCTGGTTTTTCTCCAGCAGGGCGCGGATCTCCGCTTCGGGTGCGTTAAGGTCGATATGCTCAATATCATGGCGCGAGGTCATAATGCTGCTGACGGTGCGCTGATTCAGATTCAGCACACGTTCAATCATCCGGCGCTCCTGCGGGGCAAAAATCTGACCTTCATGATGATCGGCCAGCATGGCTGCTGTTTCAGCATCCAGTTCGGCATCTTCTTTTTGTCCACTCAGCAGACGCATCACCGCCTCAGCGGTACGCTGGCGCAGGGTATGATTGGCTGACAGAAAACGGCGGCGGTTGAAGATGGCCAGCTGATTTAATGCCTCAATCATGACCGAGAAGCCGATAGCCGCGTACAGGTAGCCTTTTGGAATGCGGAAACCAAACCCTTCGGCGACCAGGCTGAAGCCGATCATCAGCAGGAAGCTAAGACACAGAATAACGATGGTAGGGTGGCTGTTGACAAAGCGGGTCAACGACTTGCTGGCCAGCACCATCAGGCTAATGGCAATAATGACGGCGGCCATCATCACGGCCAGATGATCGACCATCCCGACGGCGGTGATCACCGAGTCGAGCGAGAAGATGGCATCCAGCACCACGATTTGTGCGACCACGCCCCAAAACTTCGCGCCTTTACGCTGGGTGGGGTTATCGCTGTCTTTCCCCTCCAGCCGCTCATTGAGCTCCATCGTGGCTTTGAACAGCAGGAAGAAGCCCCCGAAGAGCATGATCAGGTCCCGTGCGCTAAAGCTCAGATCCCGAATGCTAAACAGCGGGGTGGTCAGCGTGACCAGCCAGGAGATTGAGGCCAGCAGCAGCAGACGCATCACCATCGCCAGCAGGAGCCCGGTAATACGCGCCTTGTCCCGCTGGGCTGGAGGTAATTTCTCCGCGAGGATGGCAATAAAAACAAGATTATCAATGCCAAGAACAAGTTCGATCACGATTAGCGTGACGAGTCCGGCCCAGATTGACGGATCGGCAATCCATTCCATAGTAAAAATGATACCCATAGTTGTATGACAATTGTCACAATTCGATCATGGATAAAGCCAGCGAAAAATGCAATGCCGGGAACGGATTTCTCTGTTATTGATATCCGGCAGTCAGTCGAGAAATAGCCTTAATGTTGCTGCAGGAAATGATTTTTTAACGCGACATATATTTAGGAAATATCGCAGGTGGTCTGTTTTTTATATTAGCACTGTCAATATCAATAAAATCCTAAAAATATTCAAATTTCATTCTTAATATTAATCTTAAAAGCAAGAGGTAGCGGCGTTGTTATCTTGCCTGCTATTCCTTTAGCTGCAACAATTCTTTTCGTATATAACAAGAGACCTATTTCTTCCTTGCTCCGTGCTGCATTTCCTGATGTGACGCGGAGAAGACTATGGCGAAAATAAAGAGGAAGGTAAAAATTTAAATTAATCAGTGCATTGGTAGCTAACTAAGCCAGGGGCGGTAGCGTGCCTGGCCGCCTGATGAACAGCCTGATTTATTCAGTCAACAGACCGAAGATGAATTCAATATTTTTAGGATTGATGCCAGTTAAATTTCGTTTCAATTAACGGCAAGGTAAATGTGAACAGGTGAAACTGCCATTTAGAAAGCACGTGATAATGACTCTGCCAAAGTGATAAATAATCAATGATGAAATCCAAAATTAAATTGATACCCGTCCTGGTGTCGGTGATCTTGATAAACGGTTGTACCGTACTACCGGGCAGCAATATGTCGACGATGGGTAAAGACGTGATTAAGCAGCAGGACGCTGATTTCGATCTCGACCGTATGGTGAATGTTTATCCACTGACGCCCCGACTGGTAGAACAATTACGCCCACGGCCAAACGTCGCCCAACCCAATACTTCGCTGGACCAGGAGATTTCTGGCTACCAGTATCGCGTTGGCCCGGGCGACGTCCTGAATGTGACCGTCTGGGACCATCCGGAACTGACCACGCCAGCGGGGCAATACCGCAGCTCCAGTGATGCCGGCAACTGGGTTCAGCCCGATGGCACCATGTTTTATCCCTACATTGGCAAAGTCAACGTGTCCGGGAAAACGTTGGCAGAAATCCGCAGTGATATTACCGGGCGCTTAGCGAAGTACATTGCTGACCCGCAGGTGGACGTTAATATCGCCGCTTTCCGCTCGCAGAAGGCTTATGTCTCCGGGCAGGTGAACAAATCCGGCCAGCAGGCCATTACCAACGTACCGTTAACCATTCTCGACGCCATTAATGCCGCTGGCGGCCTGACCGAGGCGGCGGACTGGCGTAACGTCGTGCTGACCCATAACGGTCAGGAGCAGCGAATTTCCCTGCAGGCACTGATGCAAAATGGCGATCTCAGCCAGAACCGACTGCTTTACCCAGGCGACATCCTGTTTGTTCCACGCAACGACGATCTGAAAGTCTTCGTAATGGGGGAAGTGAAGAAACAGAGCACCCTCAAAATGGACTTCAGCGGTATGACGCTAACCGAAGCGTTGGGCAATGCGGAAGGGATCGACCTGACCACCTCCAATGCCAGCGGCATCTTCGTCATTCGACCATTGAAAGGCGAGGGCGCACGCAACGGCAAGATTGCCAATATTTATCAGCTCGATATGTCCGATGCCACCTCTCTGGTGATGGCGACGGAATTCCGCCTTCAGCCTTACGACGTGGTGTATGTCACTACCGCACCGGTCGCCCGCTGGAACCGTTTGATCAATCAGTTGCTGCCGACCATTAGCGGTGTTCGTTATATGACGGATACGGCCAGCGACCTTCACAACTGGTAATCGACATGTTTAACAAAATCTTAGTTGTCTGCGTGGGGAACATTTGCCGTTCCCCAACGGCAGAGCGCCTGTTAAGGCAGTTTCATCCGGCGTTGACGGTCGCCTCTGCAGGTCTCGGGGCGCTGGTGGGCAAGGGAGCCGACCCGTGTGCGGTGAGCGTGGCGCAGGCACATAACCTGTCGCTGGAGGATCATTGTGCGCGGCAAATCTCAGGAAAAATGTGCCGGGATTACGACCTGATCCTCACCATGGAGAAGCGTCACATTACCGCGCTGTGTGATATGGCACCGGAGATGCGCGGCAAGGTGATGCTATTTGGTCACTGGGACAGTGAGCGCGAAATACCTGACCCTTACCGTAAAAGCCAGGATGCGTTTGACGCGGTGTACGCCTTACTTGAACAGTCTGCCCGCCAATGGGCTCAGGCACTGAACGCGGAGCAGGGAAAACAATGACAGAGAACGTAAAACAGTCTGCTGCGTCAGCAACCGGCAATGATGAAATTGATATCGGTCGCCTGGTCGGGACGGTGCTGGAAGCGCGCTGGTGGGTGCTGGGTATTACCGCGGCCTTTACGCTGTGCGCGGCCATTTACACGCTGTTTGCCACGCCTATCTACAGTGCCGATGCGCTGGTGCAGATTGAGCAAAACACCGGCAATTCACTGGTGCAGG
>NZ_SZXN01000041.1:105168-118012 GCF_005281195.1 Citrobacter sp. wls613 | reverse complement strand
TCGGCGTTATCGAATAAACCACCCGCCTCGGAAGCCGAAATTCAGCTGATTAAGTCGCGGCTGGTATTGGGGAAAACGGTGGACGATCTGGATCTGGATATCGCCGTCACCAAGGAGACGTTCCCGCTGTTTGGGGCAGGTTGGGACCGGCTGATGGGCCGCCAGAACGAAACGGTTAACGTGACGACGTTCACCTTACCAAAGGCAATGAATGAGCAAGCGTTCACCATTAAGGTGCTGAATAATAAAAGTTATCAGCTGATCAGTGACGGCGGTTTTAGCGCCCAGGGTCAGGTTGGACAGCCGTTAAACCACGGCGGCGTCACGATGCAGGTTAACGCTATTCATGCTGCTGCTGGCAGCGCCTTTACTGTCAGCAAATATTCCACGCTGGGCATGATAAACGCCCTGCAAAATAACCTCAGCGTGACGGAAACCGGCAAAGACACCGGCGTTTTGAGCCTGACATTCACCGGCGAGGACCGCGAGCAGATCCGCCAAATTCTCGACAGCATCACCCGTAACTACCTTGAACAAAACATCGTACGCAAATCCGAAGAGGCCGCCAAAAGCCTGGCATTTTTGGCCAGGCAGTTGCCGGAGGTGCGTAACCGTCTGGACGTTGCCGAAAACAAACTGAACGCCTTTCGTCAGGATAAAGATTCAGTCGATTTACCGCTGGAAGCCAAAGCGGTGCTGGATTCGATGGTTAACATTGACGCCCAGTTGAATGAACTGACGTTCAAGGAGGCGGAAATCTCCAAGCTGTTCACCAAAGCGCATCCGGCTTACCGCACGCTGCTGGAAAAACGTCAGGCGCTGGAAGATGAGAAAGGCAAACTGAACGGCCGGGTGACGGCGATGCCAAAAACGCAGCAGGAAATTGTCCGTTTGACCCGCGATGTGGAGTCCGGTCAGCAGGTCTATATGCAGTTGCTGAACAAGCAGCAGGAGCTGAAGATAACCGAAGCCAGCACGGTAGGGGATGTGCGTATTGTCGACCCGGCCATTGCTCAGCCCGGTGTGCTGAAGCCGAAAACTGCGCTGATTATTCTCGGCAGTATTCTGCTAGGCCTGATGCTATCAGTGGTCGGCGTGCTGCTGCGTTCGCTGTTCAACCGCGGCATCGAAAGCCCGCAGGCGCTGGAAGAACAGGGAATCAACGTATATGCCAGTATTCCGCTGTCGGAATGGCAAAAAGCGCGTGATAACGTGCAGACCATTAAAGGCATCAAACGTTACAAGCAAAGCCAACTGCTCGCGGTGGGGAACCCAACGGATCTGGCGATAGAAGCGGTGCGCAGCCTGCGCACCAGCCTGCACTTCGCCATGATGCAGGCGCGCAATAATGTGCTGATGCTCACTGGCGTCAGCCCATCAATTGGCAAAACCTTTGTCTGTGCCAACCTGGCGGCGGTGATCAGCCAGACCAATAAACGCGTGCTGCTGATCGACTGCGATATGCGCAAAGGGTACACGCATGAGTTGCTGGGCACCAATAACGTCAACGGTCTGTCCGACATCCTTGTGGGTAAGGGCGATATGGCCACTTGCGCCAAACCGACGTCTATTCCTCATTTCGATCTGGTCCCGCGCGGTCAGGTGCCCCCCAACCCTTCTGAACTGCTGATGAGCGAGCGTTTTGGCGAGCTGATTGCCTGGGCCAGTGCGCGCTATGACCTGGTACTGATTGATACCCCGCCCATTCTGGCGGTGACCGACGCGGCCATTGTTGGCCGTCATGTTGGCACCACGCTGATGGTCGCTCGTTATGCCGTCAACACCCTGAAAGAGGTGGAAACCAGCCTGAGCCGCTTTGAGCAAAACGGGATTCAGGTTAAGGGCGTGATCCTCAACTCCATCTTCCGACGCGCAAGCGGGTATCAGGATTACGGCTACTACGAATATGCATACACGTCGGATTCGAAATAAATAACCAACCCTGCCGGATGCGGCGTAAACGCCTTATCCGGCCTACAGAAACATATTTATACCCTGGGAATGAAAATGACCACAGACAACCCGCTCATTTCAATTTATATGCCGACCTGGAATCGTCAGCAACTGGCGATCCGGGCGATTAAATCGGTCCTGCGTCAGGATTATCCGCACTGGGAGATGATCATCGTGGATGACTGCTCCTCTGCGTATGAACAATTAAAGCAGTATGTAGAAGAGCTGAACGATCCGCGCGTCACCTATACCCATAATGCCTTTAATTCCGGGGCGTGTGCGGTGCGCAATCAGGCCATTATGCAGGCCAGCGGGCAATATATTACCGGTATTGATGACGACGATGAGTGGACGCCGAATCGCCTGAGCGTGTTTCTAAAAGATCGCCATCAGCTGGTCACTCGGGCGTTTCTGTATGCCAATGATTATATCTGCGAAGGTGAAGTCTATTCCCAGCCCGCCAGCCTGCCGCTGTATCCCAAGTCGGTGTACTCACGGCGCAGGTTCTATAAACGCAACATTATTGGCAATCAGGTCTTTACTTGGGCGTGGCGGTTCAAAGCCTGCCTGTTCGATACCTCGCTGAAAGCGGCACAGGATTACGACATTTTTCTGCGCATGGTGGTGGCCTATGGCGAGCCATGGAAGGTCAATGAAGCCACGCAGATCCTGCATGTGAATCACGGCGAGATGCGCATTACCTCATCGCCGAAAAAATTCTCCGGTTACTTCCAGTTTTACCGTAAGCACAAAGGCAAATTTGACCGCGCCAGCAAAAAATATCAGCTGTTTACGCTGTATCAGATCCGCAACAAACGCATGAACTGGCGCACGTTACTGACCCTGTTGTCGCTGCGTAACGGTAAACGCCTGGCCGACGGTCTACGGGGGCGCTAAGTATGCTGGAAGATATCCGCGCCAATAGCTGGAGTCTGCGTCCGTGCTGCATGGTGATGGCCTATCGGGCCGCCCATTTTTGCTCTGTCTGGCGCAAAAAAAACGTGCTGAATAACCTGTGGGCCGCACCGGTGCTGGTGATGTATCGCCTGATTACCGAATGTATTTTCGGCTATGAAATCCAGGCGGCTGCGACTATCGGCCGTCGTTTTACTATTCATCATGGCTATGGCGTAGTCATCAACAAACGCGTGGTGGCCGGGGACGATTTTACCCTGCGTCATGGCGTGACCATCGGCAACCTCGGCGCAAACGATCTGGCCTGTCCGACGATCGGCAACGGCGTTGAGTTGGGGGCCAATGTCACCTTGCTGGGCGATGTCGTCATTGGTCATAACGTGACGATTGGTGCTGGCAGCGTCGTTGTGGACAGCGTGCCGGACAATACGCTGGTGGTGGGTGAGAAAGCGCGAGTAAAGGACGTAAAATGAATATCCTGCAATTTAATGTCCGACTGGCAGAAGGCGGCGCGGCAGGGGTGGCGATGGATTTACACCTGCGGGCGCTGGAGCATGGGCTGTCGTCGCGCTTCATTTATGGCTACGGCAAAAGCGGTAAGAAAAGCCTCAGCCACCATCACTATCCGCAGGTGTTCAAGCATACGCCGCGCCTGACGTCGGCGCTGAATATTGCGCTGTTTCGCTTCGCTAACCGCGACCTGTTTGGCAATCTCGACAATCTGTATCGTACAGTCACCCGCACCGCAGGCCCGCTGGTGCTGCATTTTCACGTGCTGCACAGCTACTGGCTGAATCTGGAAGAGGTGGTGACGTTTTGTCAAAAGGTGCAGGCGCATAAACCGGATGTCACCTTTGTCTGGACGCTGCACGATCACTGGAGCGTGACCGGGCGCTGCGCGTTTACTGACGGCTGCGAAGGCTGGAAAACCGGCTGCCGGAAATGCCCGACGCTGAGTAATTATCCACCGGTTAAGGTTGATAAAGCGCATCAACAACTGCCCGGCAAACGCCAGATGTTTCGCGCCATGCTGGCGCTGGGTTGTCAGTTTATCTCCCCCAGTCAGCATGTGGCTGACGCGTTTAACAGCCTGTACGGCGCGGGGCGCTGCGCCATTATCAACAACGGGATCGATGTCGCGACCGAAGCCATTCTCAGTGATTTGCCGCTAAACGATGAGCCTCGCAGCCGGCCGAAAATCGCCATCGTGGCTCACGACCTGCGCTATGACGGCAAAACCAACCAACAGTTGGTGCGACAGATGATGGCGCTGGGCGACAAAATAGAGCTGCATACCTTCGGCAAATTCTCGCCGTTTAGCGGCGCGAACGTGGTCAATCATGGATTTGAAACCGACAAGCGCATACTGATGAGTGCGCTTAACCTGATGGATGGACTGGTGTTCAGCTCGCGAGTGGATAACTACCCGCTGATTTTATGCGAAGCGCTTTCTATCGGCGTACCGGTGATTGCCACGCACAGTGAGGCTGCGCAGGAAGTACTGGCAAAATCGGGGGGCAAAACCTTCAGTGAAGAGGATGTCCTGCAGCTGGTGCAGTGCAATAAAACGGCGATCGCGCAGGCGGTATTCGGTACGTCGCTGGCGGCCTTTCGCCAGCGCAGCCGCAGCGCCTACAGCGGCCAACAGATGCTGGAGGACTATGTCTCGTTCTATCAGAATCTGTAGCTATTTGATGCTGCCGCTGCTGTACCTGCTGGTCAACGTTAAGCTTGTGCAGTTGGGGGAAAGTTTTCCGGTCACCGTGGTCACGTTTTTGCCGCTGCTGTTGTTGCTGTTTGTTGAGCGTATCAATATCAAAAAACTGCTGATTGCGCTGGGGATTGGCGGTGGGCTGACGGCCTTTAATTACCTGTTTGGTCAGTCGCTGGATGCCAGCAAATATGTGACCTCCACCATGCTGTTTGTCTATACGGTGATCATTATTGGCATGGTCTGGAGTATTCGCTTTAAAACCGTCTCCCCGCATAACCACCGTAAGATTTTACGTTTTTTCTGGCTGGTGGTGGGGCTGGTGGTGGCGCTGGCTGCGGTTGAGATGGCGCAGATTATTCTCACCGGTGGCAGCAGTTTAATGGAAGCAATTTCGAAATATCTTATTTACAGCAACAGTTATGTTCTGAACTTTATTAAATTTGGTGGTAGACGAACTACCGCTCTTTATTTCGAACCGGCATTCTTTGCTCTGGCATTAATCTCAATTTGGCTCAGCATCAAACAGTTTGGTATCAAAACGCCTAAGACCGATGCTATGATTCTGGCAGGGGTGATATTATCAGGATCGTTTTCAGGGGTAATGACTTTTATTTTATTTTACCTGTTAGAGTGGGCATTTCAGTATCTGAACAAAGAAGCGATAAAAAAGAAGTTACCGCTGGCGATAATCTCACTTAGCGTGTTTATGGTTGGCGTAATATTTGCTTTTCCCTACATTGCCACACGACTTGGTGATTTAGGCACGGAAGGGTCGTCATCGTATTACCGTATTGTGGGGCCGCTGGTGATGGTCGGTTATTCATTACTCAATATCGATGGCGTAGTCAGATTTGGCTCACTTTATGAATATGTAGCGTCATTCGGAATCTTTAACGGTGCAGATGTCGGGAAAACAATAGACAATGGTTTGTATCTGCTGATTATTTATTTCTCATGGTTCGCTGTGATATTAGCGGTGTGGTACATGGGAAAAGTTCTGAAAATGATGTTAAATGCGTTTGGCGATAATCCGAATTATCAGGTGCAGCTTTATCTTTTTACGCCGCTGTCGCTGTTTTTTACCGGTTCAGTATTTAGCCCGGAATATGCGTTTTTAATTGTTTGTCCGTTTATTTTGCGCAAGGCGCTAAATATCGCGAGGTAATTCCTATGCTGCTCACTATTATCACCGTCGCCTTTCGTAATCTGCAGGGGATCGTCAAAACCCACGCATCGCTAGCCCATCTGGCGCAGGCGGGCGACATCAGCTTTGAATGGATTGTGATCGATGGCGGTTCTGCGGACGGTACGCAGGCATTTCTGGAAAATCTCAACGGTGAGCACCGGTTACGGTTTGTCAGCGAACCGGACAACGGTATTTATGATGCGATGAACAAAGGCATTGCCTTGGCGCGAGGGCGGTTCGCACTGTTTCTGAACTCCGGTGATATTCTGCATGCGGATGCTGCGTCATTTATCCGCCAGCTCAAAACGCAAAGCGACAAGGCGATGGTGATCGGCGATGCGCTGCTGGATTTTGGCGATGGAAATAAAATTAAGCGTCGTGCCAAGCCCGGTTGGTATATTTACCACAGCCTGCCGGCCAGTCATCAGGCGATATTTTTTCCGGTTAGTGGATTGCATGCCTGGCGTTACGATCTGCAATTTAAGGTGTCGTCTGATTATGCGTTGGCCGCAAAATTATATAAATCTGGTTATTCCTTTAAAAAATTAAGCGGACTGGTCTCTGAGTTTTCTATGGGCGGCATATCGACGACAAATAATCTTGAGTTATGTCGGGATGCAAAAAAGGTCCAGCGTCAGATATTACATATGCCGGGCTTTTGGACCGAACTGTCCTGGCATTTGCGCTTACGCACCACCGGTAAGGCCAAAACCTTATATGGCAAAATGTAAGGGGTAAATATGCAGGATTTAAAAGGCTTCACGATGCCGAAAGGCTTTCGCGGAGGTGGTGCAATTAAAGTGCAATTATGGTGGGCGGTACAGTCAACATTATTTCGACTATCACCGCAGGTGATGTACCGCTGGCGCGCATTTTTATTACGTTTATTCGGCGCGAAGATAGGAAAAAACGTCGTTATTCGACCTTCAGTAAAAATAACCTATCCGTGGAAATTAACCCTGGGTGATTACGCATGGGTGGGTGATGACGCGGTGTTATATACGCTGGGCACGATTACGATTGGTGCCAATGCTGTTATCTCGCAAAAAAGTTATTTATGTACCGGTAGCCATGATTATGCCAGCCCGCACTTTGATATTAACGCCACGCCGATTGTGATTGGCGAGAAATGCTGGCTGGCGACAGATGTATTTGTCGCACCCGGCGTGACGATTGGGGCGGGCACTGTCGTTGGGGCGCGAAGCAGCGTTTTTAAATCGCTGCCCGCCAATGCCGTTTGTCGGGGAAATCCTGCGGTCGTAACGCGCGAACGCGTTGAGAAAGTTACTCCCTGAGGGGATCATTTAAGAGGTGTAAACATGTCAAAAGTCGCTCTCATTACTGGCGTAACCGGGCAGGATGGTTCTTACCTGGCAGAACTTCTGTTGGAAAAAGGGTATGAAGTTCATGGGATTAAACGTCGTGCGTCGTCGTTTAACACCGAGCGAGTGGATCATATTTATCAGGATCCGCACTCGGGTAATCCAAAATTTCATCTGCATTACGGCGATCTGACGGATACCTCCAACCTGACCCGTATTTTACAGGAAGTTCAGCCGGATGAAGTCTATAACCTCGGGGCGATGAGCCACGTGGCAGTATCGTTTGAATCCCCGGAATACACCGCGGACGTCGATGCGATTGGTACGCTGCGCCTGCTGGAGGCGATCCGCTTCCTCGGCCTCGAAAAGAAAACCCGCTTCTATCAGGCCTCCACATCTGAACTGTACGGCCTGGTACAGGAAACGCCGCAGAAAGAGACCACGCCGTTCTACCCGCGTTCTCCGTATGCGGTCGCCAAACTGTACGCCTACTGGATAACCGTCAATTACCGCGAATCCTACGGCATGTTCGCTTGTAACGGCATTCTGTTTAACCATGAGTCTCCGCGCCGGGGCGAAACGTTCGTTACCCGCAAAATTACCCGGGCGATTGCCAACATTGCGCAGGGGCTGGAGTCATGTCTGTATCTCGGCAACATGGATTCCCTGCGTGACTGGGGCCACGCCAAAGATTACGTGCGCATGCAGTGGATGATGCTGCAACAGGATCAGCCGGAAGATTTTGTTATTGCCACCGGCGTGCAGTACTCCGTGCGCCAGTTTGTCGAAATGGCGGCCGCGCAGCTGGGCATTAAATTGCGTTTTGAAGGGCAGGGTGTTGAGGAGAAAGGCATTGTCGTGTCGGTGACCGGACACGATGCGCCGGGCGTGAAGCCGGGTGACGTGATGATTGCGGTCGATCCGCGTTATTTCCGTCCGGCAGAAGTCGAAACGCTGCTCGGTGATCCGGCAAAAGCGCACGACAAGCTAGGCTGGAAGCCGGAAATCACCCTGAGCCAGATGGTCAGCGAAATGGTTGCCAACGATCTGGAAGCGGCGAAGAAACATTCTCTGCTGAAATCTCACGGCTATGAGGTCGCCATCGCGCTGGAGTACTGAGGATGATGAAACAACGTATTTTTGTGGCGGGCCATCGCGGGATGGTGGGGTCCGCCATCGTCAGGCTGCTGGCTACGCGCGACAACGTGGAGCTGGTGCTGCGTACCCGTGATGAACTGAATCTGCTGGATGCCCGTGCAGTGCAGCAGTTTTTTGCCACCGAACGTATCGACGAGGTGTACCTGGCGGCGGCGAAGGTGGGTGGAATCGTGGCGAACAATACTTATCCCGCTGATTTTATTTACGAAAATATGATGATTGAGAGCAACATCATTCACGCGGCGCACTGCCATAACGTGAATAAGCTGTTGTTCCTCGGCTCATCCTGCATTTACCCGAAGCTGGCCAACCAGCCGATGGGTGAAAGCGAACTGTTGCAGGGAACGCTCGAGGCCACTAATGAGCCCTACGCGATTGCCAAAATCGCCGGGATCAAACTGTGCGAGTCGTATAACCGTCAGTACGGTCGTGATTACCGCTCGGTGATGCCCACCAATCTGTACGGGCCGCAGGATAACTTTCATCCGAGTAACTCGCACGTGATCCCGGCACTGCTGCGCCGCTTTCATGAAGCCTGCGCACAAAATGCGCCGGATGTAGTGGTGTGGGGGAGCGGCACGCCAATGCGCGAGTTCCTGCACGTGGATGACATGGCTGCCGCCAGCATTCATGTGATGGAACTGGACCGCGAGGTCTGGCAGGAACATACCCAGCCGATGTTGTCGCACATCAACGTGGGAACCGGCGTGGACTGCACCATTCGCGAACTGGCGCAAACGGTCGCGAAGGTCGTGGGCTACAAAGGTCGCGTGGTGTTTGACGCCAGCAAACCGGACGGTACGCCACGCAAATTGCTGGATGTTACGCGTTTACACCAGTTGGGCTGGTACCACGAGGTCTCGCTGGAGGACGGGCTTGCCAGCACGTATCAGTGGTTCCTTAAAAATCAGCAGCGGTACCGGGGGTAAAAATGTTTTTACGTCAGGAAGAATTTGCCACGGTAGTGCGCTGTGCGCCGCTGATTTCCATTGATTTGCTGGTGGAAAATGCGCGCGGTGAGTACCTGCTGGGCCAACGTCTCAACCGTCCCGCCCAGGGACTTTGGTTTGTGCCGGGTGGACGGGTGCAGAAGGATGAACGGCTCGAAGACGCGTTTGAGCGCCTGACGCTGGCGGAACTGGGGTTACGTTTGCCGCTGTCTTCCGCGGAGTTTTACGGCGTCTGGCAGCACTTCTATGACGATAACTTTTCGGGCACCGATTTCACCACCCATTATGTGGTGCTCGGTTTTCGCCTGAAGGTGAGCGAGGCAGACCTGCGTCTGCCCGATTCCCAGCATGACGACTACTGCTGGCTGACGCCGAAGGCGTTGCTGGCCAGCGATAACGTTCACGATAACAGCCGGGCGTACTTTATACCGCAACGTCAGGCCGGAGTGCCGGGCTTATGAAAATTCTGGTGTACGGCATTAATTATTCGCCGGAACTGACCGGGATCGGCAAATACACCGGCGAAATGGTGGAGTGGATGGCGCAAGCCGGGCATGACGTTCGGGTGATCACCGCGCCGCCTTACTACCCGCAGTGGAAAGTGAACGGCCGTTATTCCGCCTGGCGTTATCGTCGGGAAGAAGGCGATGCCACCGTCTGGCGCTGTCCGTTGTATGTGCCAAAGCAGCCCTCAACGCTGAAACGTCTGCTGCATTTAGGCAGTTTTGCCGTGAGCAGTTTTTTCCCGCTGATGGCGCAGCGACGCTGGAAGCCCGATCGCATTATTGGCGTGGTGCCGACGCTGTTTTGCACACCGGGGATGCGCCTGCTGGCGAAACTCTCCGGGGCACGCACGCTGCTGCACATTCAGGATTATGAAGTTGACGCCATGCTTGGCCTCGGAATGGCCGGGAACAGCAGGGGCGGCAAAGTGGCCACATTGGCCAGCGCGTTTGAACGCAGCGGCCTGCATAACGTCGACTATGTCTCAACCATCTCGCGTTCGATGATGAATAAAGCGCAGGAAAAAGGGGTCGCTGAAGAAAAGGTCATCTTCTTTCCTAACTGGTCGGAAGTGGCGCGATTTCGCGACGTGACCGCGGATGATGCCCGGGCGTTGCGGCAAAAACTCGGTGTGCCTGAAGGAAAAAAAATCATTCTTTACTCGGGCAACATCGGTGAAAAGCAGGGACTGGAGAGCGTGATTGATGCCGCCGACGAGCTGAGTGCTCAGCCCTGGCTGTTTGTGATTGTTGGGCAGGGTGGCGGCAAGGCGCGACTGGAAAACAGGGTCCGCGAGCGCGGCCTGGAAAACGTTAAATTTTTTCCCCTGCAATCTTATGACGCACTGCCTGCGCTGCTGAAGATGGCCGACTGTCATTTAGTGGTGCAAAAGCGCGGTGCGGCGGATGCGGTATTGCCCTCCAAGTTGACCAATATTCTTGCCGTGGGTGGCAATGCGGTGATCACCGCGGAGCCTGATACCGAACTGGGCCAGCTCTGCGAGGACCATCCGGGGATTGCGGTATGCGTGGAGCCGGAGTCGGTGAGCGCGCTGGTGGCCGGAATTACCCAGGCGCTAATCATGCCTGACATCAACACGGTGGCACGTGACTATGCCGAACGTACGCTGGAAAAAGACCGCGTGCTTAGCCAATTTATTGCAGATATACGGGGATAAATCATGCGTCAACGCACACTCTTTCCAGTGGTGATGGCCGGTGGCTCCGGTAGCCGGTTGTGGCCGCTGTCCCGCGTCCTGTATCCCAAGCAGTTCCTGTGCCTGAAGGGCGAACTCACCATGCTGCAAACCACGATATGCCGTCTGAACGGCGTGGAGTGCGAAAGCCCGGTGGTTATCTGCAACGAGCAGCATCGCTTTATCGTTGCCGAACAACTTAGACAGCTCAACAAGTTGACCGAAAATATCATTCTGGAACCCGCCGGGCGTAATACCGCCCCGGCGATTGCGCTGGCCGCGCTGGCGGCAAAACGTCACAGTCCGGACGTTGACCCGCTGATGCTGGTGCTGGCGGCAGATCACGTGATTACCGACGAAGAGGCGTTTCGCGAGGCGGTTCGCAATGCGATGCCGCATGCCGAGGCGGGCAAGCTGGTGACATTTGGTATCGTGCCGGACTCGGCACAGACCGGTTACGGCTATATTCGTCGCGGTGACGTTTGCCCCGCAACTACCGATACGGTTGCCTTTACGGTGGCGCAGTTTGTGGAAAAACCGGATCAGGACACCGCACAAGCCTACGTGGCAAGCGGCGATTATTACTGGAACAGCGGCATGTTTCTGTTTCGTGCCGGGCGTTATCTGGAAGAGCTGAAAAAGTACCGCCCCGACATTCTGAGTGCCTGCGAAAAGGCAATGAGCACGGTCGATCCCGATCTCGATTTTATCCGCGTCGATGAAGAGGCGTTTCTCGCCTGCCCGGAAGAGTCGGTGGACTATGCGGTGATGGAACATACCGTGGACGCGGTGGTGATGCCAATGAGCGCGGGCTGGAGTGACGTGGGATCGTGGTCTTCGCTGTGGGAGATCAGCGCTCATACCGCCGAAGGCAACGTGCATCACGGCGATGTGATTAGTCACAAAACCGAAAACAGCTACGTGTACGCGGAGTCCGGACTGGTGACCACAGTCGGAGTGAAAGACCTGGTGGTGGTGCAGACCAAAGACGCGGTGCTGATAGCCGATCGCAACGCGGTCCAGGATGTGAAAAAAGTGGTGGAGCAGATTAAAGCTGACGGCCGCCATGAGCATCATATTCACCGCGAAGTGTACCGCCCGTGGGGCAAGTATGACTCCATCGACGCCGGAGAACGTTACCAGGTTAAACGCATTACCGTAAAACCTGGCGAGGGATTGTCGGTGCAGATGCACCATCACCGCGCAGAGCATTGGGTGGTGGTGGCTGGGACGGCGAAGGTGACGATCGATGATGACATCAAACTGCTCGGTGAAAACGAGTCTGTCTATATCCCTCTGGGAGCGACGCACTGTCTGGAGAACCCCGGAAAAATCCCGCTCGATCTGATTGAAGTGCGATCGGGATCCTACCTTGAAGAGGACGACGTAGTGCGCTTTGCCGATCGCTACGGTCGGGTGTAGGTACTGAATATCTTGCCGGATGGCGCTGCGCTTATCCGGCCTACAACACCGTAGGCCCGGTAAGTGAAGCGCACCGGGCAATGCATTTAACACTCATTAAAAGGCTCATTAAGAGTCAGGGCCAACTGTTGCCTGAAGAAGGGTAAAACATGACGACATTAACCTGTTTCAAAGCCTACGACATTCGCGGCAGGCTGGGCGTAGAGCTCAATGAAGACATTGCCTGGCGCATTGGTCGCGCCTGCGGTGAGTTTCTGCAACCGAAAACCATGGTGCTGGGCGGTGATGTCCGCCTGGCCAGTAACGCATTGAAGATGGCGCTGGCAAAAGGGCTGCAGGATGCGGGCGTGGATGTGCTGGATATCGGCATGTCGGGTACCGAAGAGATTTACTTCGCCACCTTCCACCTCGGCGTGGACGGCGGTATTGAAGTGACCGCCAGCCATAATCCGCTGGATTACAACGGCATGAAGCTGGTACGTGAGGGCGCGCGGCCCATCAGCGGCGATAGCGGTCTGCGCGAGA
>NZ_SZXN01000041.1:42694-105127 GCF_005281195.1 Citrobacter sp. wls613 | reverse complement strand
CTGGCGGAAGCCAACGACTTCCCGCCTGTGGATGCGTCCCGACGTGGCCGTTACACCGCCATCAATCCGCGCGCGGCTTACATTGATCATCTGCTTGGTTACATCGACGTCAAAAACCTTAAACCAATGAGGCTGGTGCTTAACGCCGGTAACGGCGCGGCAGGCCCGGTGCTGGACGCCATTGAAGCCCGTTTTCAGTCTCTCGGTGTCCCGGTTGAATTGATCAAGATCCACAACACGCCTGACGGCACCTTCCCGAACGGTATTCCCAACCCGTTGCTGCCGGAATGCCGGGCGGATACCCGTAATGCGGTGATTGAACACGGCGCGGATATGGGGATTGCCTTTGACGGCGATTTTGACCGTTGCTTCCTGTTTGATGAGAACGGCCAGTTTATTGAGGGCTACTACATTGTCGGCCTGCTGGCGGAGGCGTTTCTGGAGAAAAATCCGGGCTCGAAGATCATTCATGACCCGCGTCTGTCGTGGAACACGGTCGATGTGGTGACGGCGGCGGGCGGTAAGCCGGTGATGTCGAAAACCGGTCATGCCTTCATTAAAGAACGAATGCGCCATGAAGATGCCATTTACGGCGGCGAAATGAGCGCCCATCACTATTTTCGTGATTTTGCCTACTGCGACAGCGGAATGATCCCGTGGCTGCTGGTAGCGGAACTGTTGTCCCTGAAAGGACAGCGGCTTGGCGAACTGGTTCGCGACCGCATGGCGGCGTATCCGGCGAGCGGGGAAATCAATAGCACTCTGGCAGAACCGAAGGTGGCGATTGACCGGGTAGAGCAGCATTTCTCCGGCGAGGCGCTGGCGGTGGACAGAACCGATGGCATCAGCATGTCGTTTGTCGACTGGCGCTTCAATTTACGTTCCTCCAATACCGAACCGGTGGTGCGCCTGAACGTGGAATCGCGCGGAGACATTCCGTTGATGGAAGCGCGAACGCGCACTCTTCTGGCGTTGCTGAATCAGTAATGCCGGTGCTTCCCTTGCCCGACAGTGGGCAAGGGGTGACTAACAGGAACCACGATGACACATCTAAAAAAGCGCCAACGCGCGAAAACCAATGCGTCGTTAATCTCAATGGTGCAACGCTTTTCAGATATCACCATCATGTTTGGCGGACTGTGGCTGGTCTGTGAACTGAGCGGTTTGCCCTTCCTGTACATGCACCTGCTGGTGGCGTTGATCACGCTGGTGGTTTTTCAGATGCTGGGGGGGATCACCGATTTTTACCGTTCCTGGCGCGGGGTCAAAATTTCCACCGAGCTGGTGCTGCTGCTGCAAAACTGGACGCTGAGCCTGGTCTTCAGCGCGGGGTTAATTGCCTTTAACAACGATTTTGATAACCGATTCGCCGTCTGGCTGGCGTGGTATCTGCTGTCCAGCGTCGGTCTGCTGCTGTGCCGCGCGTTTATTCGCTACATTGCAGGGTGGCTGCGCAATCGTGGATATAACACCCGTCGGGTGGCGGTAGCGGGCGATCTCCCTGCCGGACAGCTGCTGCTGGACAGCTTTCGCCATGAACCGTGGCTGGGCTTTGAAGTGGCGGGCGTCTATCACGATCCCGTCCCAGGAAAAAACTCCCGCGACTGGGCCGGAAATCTGCAACAGCTGGTGGATGACGCTAAAGCTGCCCGCATTCACAACGTCTATATTGCCATGTCGATGAATGACGGCACCCGCGTAAAAAAACTGGTGCGCGACCTGGCTGACACCACCTGTTCGGTGATCCTGATCCCCGACGTCTTTACCTTCAACATCCTGCATTCACGCATTGAAGAGATGAACGGTGTGCCGGTGGTGCCGCTGTACGACACGCCGCTGTCGGGCATTAATCGCCTGCTGAAACGCGCGGAAGATATCGTGCTGGCTTCGCTAATCCTGCTGCTGATTTCCCCGGTGCTGTGCGGTATTGCGCTGACGGTGAAGCTCACCTCAAAGGGGCCGGTGATTTTCCGCCAGACCCGCTACGGCATGGACGGCAAGCCAATCAAGGTGTGGAAGTTTCGCTCGATGAAGGTGATGGAAAACGACGCGGTCGTCACCCAGGCGACACAAAACGATCCGCGTGTCACCCGCGTGGGTAATTTCCTGCGCCGCACCTCGCTCGATGAGCTGCCGCAGTTTATTAACGTGCTGACCGGTAGCATGTCGATCGTCGGGCCGCGCCCGCACGCGGTGGCACACAACGAGCAATACCGCACGCTTATCGAAGGCTACATGCTGCGCCATAAGGTGAAACCCGGCATTACCGGCTGGGCACAAATCAACGGCTGGCGCGGGGAAACCGACACGCTGGAAAAAATGGAAAAACGGGTGGAGTTTGACCTCGAGTACATTCGCGAATGGAGCGTGTGGTTCGATATCAAGATTGTTTTTCTGACGGTATTTAAGGGTTTTGTTAACAAAGCGGCGTATTAAACATGAGCTTACGAGAAAAAACCCTTAACGGTGCCAAGTGGTCGGCGATTGCCACGGTTTTCATCATTGGCCTTGGGCTGATTCAGATGACCGTGCTGGCGCGCATCATTGACGCCCATCAGTTCGGTCTGCTGACCGTGTCGCTGGTGATTATCGCACTGGCCGATACGCTCTCCGACTTCGGCATTGCCAACTCCATTATCCAGCGCAAAGCGATTGGCTATCTTGAACTTACCACCCTGTATTGGCTGAACGTCGGGCTGGGGATGCTGGTGTGCCTGGCGATGTTCCTGCTCAGTGAGGTGATTGCTGATGTCCTGAATAACCCCGACCTGGCACCGCTGATTAAAACGCTGTCGCTGGCGTTTGTGCTGATCCCGCACGGGCAGCAGTTCCGTGCGCTGATGCAAAAGGACATGGCGTTCAACAAAATTGGCATGATTGAAACCAGCGCGGTGCTGGCCGGGTTTACCGTGACCGTGATCGGCGCCCATTTCTGGCCGCTGGCGATGACTGCCATTCTGGGGTATCTGGTGAACTGCGCGCTGCGTACGCTGCTGTTTGGTTATTTTGGTCGCCAGATTTACCGCCCCGGGATGCATTTTTCACTCGCATCGGTGACGTCGAACCTGCGCTTTGGCGCCTGGCTGACGGCCGACAGCATCATCAATTATGTCAATACCAACCTTTCCACGCTGGTGCTGGCCCGAACGCTGGGCGCAGGCGTGGCGGGCGGATTTAATCTGGCCTGGAACGTGGCGGTGGTCCCGCCCATCAAGCTGAACCCGATTATCACCCGCGTGCTGTTTCCGGCGTTTGCCAAAATACAGGACGACAGCGAAAAACTGCGGGTGAATTTTTACAAGCTCCTGTCGGTGGTCGGCATTATCAACTTCCCGGCGCTGCTGGGCCTGATGGTAGTGGCGAACAATCTGGTACCGCTGGTGTTCGGTGAGAAATGGCGCGCCATCGTCCCGATCCTGCAACTGCTGTGCGTCGTTGGGCTGCTGCGATCTGTCGGTAATCCGATAGGTTCGTTACTGATGGCAAAAGCCCGCGTTGATATCAGCTTCAAATTCAATGTCTTCAAAACCTGTCTGTTTATTCCGGCCATTCTCGTTGGCGGACATCTGGCAGGCGCGATGGGCGTGACGCTGGGCTTTTTGCTGGTGCAGGTAGTCAACACCATTCTCAGCTACTTCGTGATGATTAAACCGGTGCTGGGGCCGAGCTACAGGCAGTACATGCTCAGCCTGTGGCTGCCGTTTTATCTCTCCATACCGACGCTGGTGATTAGCTATGGGCTGGGCATTGTGCTGCAGGGCCAACTGGCGTTAAGCCTGCTGCTGGGTCTGCAGGTAGCGGCGGGCGCGCTGGCATTTGCGGTGACGATTGTGCTGTCGCGCCACCCGCTGGTGGCGGAACTCAAGCGCCCGTTTTGCCGCAGTGAAAAAATGAAAACCTTGCTCCGCGCAGGCTGAATTGGGTTTGTTGTAGGTCGGATAAGGCGACAGCCGCCATCCGGCAATGATTGAAAGAGGTCATGATGAAAGTATTAATTCTCGGCAACCATACCTGCGGCAACCGTGGCGACAGCGCCATTTTGCGCGGTTTGCTGGATGCCATTAACACGCTGCAACCGCAGACGGAAGTGGATGTGATGAGCCGTTATCCGGTGAGCTCTTCCTGGCTGCTCAATCGCCCGGTGATGGGCGATCCGCTGTATTCGCAGATGAAGCAGCACAATAACGCCGCCGGCGTAGTGGGGCGGGTGAAGAAAGTCCTGCGTCGGCGCTATCAGCATCAGGTTTTGCTCTCGCGCGTGACCGATTCCGGTAACCTGCGCAATATCGCCATCGCCCAGGGCTTTACTGATTTTGTCCGTCTGCTGTCGCGCTATGACGCCATCATCCAGGTGGGGGGATCGTTTTTTGTCGATCTGTACGGCGTGCCGCAGTTTGAACATGCTCTGTGCACATTTATGGCGAAAAAGCCGCTGTACATGATTGGTCACAGCGTCGGGCCGTTCCAGGATGCACAATTTAACCAACTGGCGAATTACGTCTTCGGCCACTGTAATGCCCTGATTTTGCGTGAGTCCGTCAGTCTGGACTTGATGAAACGCAGCGAAATCACGACCGAGAAAGTGGAGCACGGCGTCGATACCGCCTGGCTGGTTGATAATCATCAGGCCGATTTTGAACCCAGCTATGCCGTCCGGCACTGGCTACACACAGTGGCACAGCAAAAAACCGTCGCCATCACCCTGCGGGAGCTGGCGCCGTTTGATAAACGTCTGGGCACCACGCAGCAGGCCTATGAGCAGGCGTTTGCCGGGGTGGTGAACCGTATCCTCGACGAGGGTTACCAGGTGATGGCGCTGTCAACCTGTACCGGCATCGACAGTTACAACAAAGATGACCGCATGGTAGCACTGAACCTGCGCCAGTACGTTAACGATCCGGCCCGGTATCACGTGGTGATGGACGAACTGAATGACCTCGAAATGGGGAAAATTCTCGGGGCGTGCGAGTTAACCGTGGGCACCCGTCTGCACTCTGCCATCATTTCCATGAACTTTGACACCCCGGCGATTGCCATCAACTACGAGCATAAATCAGCGGGGATTATGCAGCAGCTGGGGCTGCCGGAGATGGCGATTGACATCAGCCATCTGCTGGACGGCAGTCTGCAAACTCAGGTGGCCGACGTGCTCGGGCAGTTGCCGGCACTCAATGTACGGCTGAAAGAGGCCGTGCAGCGTGAGCGTGAACACGGCATGCGGATGGTGCAATCGGTACTGACGCGCATTGAGGAGCAAAAATGAAGGTTGGCTTTTTCCTGCTTAAATTTCCGCTCTCATCTGAGACCTTTGTGCTGAATCAGATAACCGCGTTTATCGATATGGGTCATGACGTCGAAATTGTCGCGCTGCACAAGGGCGATCTCGAGAACACACATGCCGCCTACGAGGCGTACCGATTGGCCGACAAAACGCACTGGCTGCTCGACGAGCCACAACGCAAGCGAGCCAAGCTGCAATACCGGGGCGCGGCGGTGTGGCAGGGCATTACCCGGGCGGCGACCTGGAAAGCGCTGAATATCTCTCGCTATGGCGAAGAAGCGCGCAACCTGATTCTGGCAGCGATATGTGGGTTAACCCGTAAAACGTTTCATGCCGACGTGTTTATTGCCCACTTTGGACCGGCGGGCGTGACGGCGGCGAAGCTGCGTGAACTGGGCGTGATAAGCGGCAAAATCGCCACGGTGTTTCATGGCATCGATATTTCGCACCGGGAGGTGCTCGCCCGCTATACCCCGGAGTATCAAACGCTGTTTCAGCGCGGCGATCTGATGCTGCCCATCAGCCATCTGTGGGCCGGACGGTTAAAAAATATGGGCTGCCCGCCACAGAAGATTGCCGTATCGCGCATGGGCATTGATATGACGCGCTTTACCCCTCGTGAGGTGAAAGCGCCGGGAGAAAAGCTGGAAATTCTTTCGGTTGCGCGACTCACCGAGAAAAAAGGGCTGCATGTGGCTATCGAAGCCTGTCGTCAGCTAAAAGCGCAGGGTGTGGCGTTTCGGTATCGCATTCTGGGAATTGGCCCGTGGGAGCGGCGCCTGCGCACGCTGATTGAGCAGTATCAACTCGATGATGTGATTGAGATGCCCGGCTTTATGCCCAGTCATCAGGTCAAAGCGATGTTAGAACAGGCGGATGTATTTCTGCTGCCCTCCATCACGGGAGCGGATGGCGACATGGAGGGGATCCCGGTGGCGCTGATGGAGGCGATGGCGGTGGGGATCCCGGTAGTGTCTACCGTGCACAGCGGTATTCCCGAGCTAGTGGAGTCCGGTAAATCCGGCTGGCTGGCGCCTGAAAACGATGCGCAGTCGCTGGCTGAACGGCTGGCGGCGTTCAGTCAGCTTGATAGCCAGGAGGTGACACCGATTGTGCTGCGCGCGCGTGAAAAAATCGCCACGGAATTCAATCAATCCGTTATCAATAAACAGTTAGCCAGCCTGCTGCACGCGCTGTAAACCGAGGTTGTATGCCAGAGAAAAAACTCTCCCGACGTACCTTTATTACGGCAGGCTCTGCGCTTGTCGTACTCCATTCTCCCGCTGTAAGGGCGCTGGAAGCCGCGCGCAGCGTCAATATTCAAGATTATAACCCGAATGACTGGGTCGCTTCTTTCCGCCGGGCTTTCGCTGAAGGGCAAACCGTCGTGGTCCCTGCGGGTGTGGTCTGTGAAAACATGAATACCGGCGTATTTATCCCACCGGGAAAAACGTTACGCGTACTCGGGCGCGTGAGCGGCAACGGACGCGGTCGGTTTGTTCTGCAGGAGGGAAGCCAGGTAACCGGGGAGGGCAGTGGGAGCCTGCACAATATCACCCTCGACGTGCGGGGTTCAGATTGTGTTATCAAAGGACTTGCGATGAGTGGTTTCGGCCCGGTGACACAAATTTATATCGGCGGCAAGACCCCGCGGCAGATGCGCAATCTCATCATTAATGATATCACCGTCAGCCACGCGAACTATGGCATCCTGCGCCAGGGATTTCACAACCAGATGGACGGTGTGCAGATAACCAACGGCCATTTTAGTGATCTGCAGGGCGATGCCATCGAGTGGAATGTGGCGATTAACGACTGCGACATCCTCATCTCGGATCATGTTATTGAGCGTATTAACTGCACTAATGGCAACGTGAACTGGGGGATTGGCATCGGACTGGCGGGCAGCACGTATGACAATAGCTACCCGGACGCGCAGGCGGTGAAAAACTTTGTGGTGGCGAATATCACCGGATCTGATTGTCGCCAACTGGTCCATGTTGAGAACGGCAAACACTTTATCATTCGTAACGTTAAGGCTCGCAATATCACCCCGGATTTCAGTAAGAAAGCGGGCATTGATAATGCCACGATAGCTATATATGGTTGTGACAATTTCGTGATTGATAATATCAATATGAAACAGAGCGCAGGCATGTTAATTGGTTACGGCGTAATCAAAGGGCGTTATTTATCTATTCCGCAAAACTTTAAGCTGAATAATATTCATCTGGATAATAGTCAGCTCGAGTCTACTTTACGCGGCATTCAAATTTCATCAGGCAATGCAACATCGTTTGTCGCCATCACCAACGTGGAGATGAGGCGGGCAACGCTGGAACTGCACAATCAACCGCAGCATCTTTTTTTACGCAATATCAAGGTGATGCAAAAATCCGCCGTTGGACCTGCGCTGAAGATGCACTTCGACCTCCGTAAGGATGTGCGCGGCAAGTTTATGGCTAAACAGGACACACTGCTGTCGCTGGCCAACGTCCATGTGGTGAACGAAGCCGGGCAAAGTTCGGTTGATATCGACAGAGTGAATCATCAGGTGGTGAACGTCGAGGCGGTGAATTTTCGCCTGCCGGCGCGGGTGAGGTAAGGTAAATCCCCACCATAATCTTACTGGATATCATTGGCTAAAAGATTATAATAACTCAATTACTGTTAAAGCTGGGGCTGGGCAGCATAGACTACTCAGGGAAGAAGCTCATCTTTATCACATGTTTCTTGTGTTACGAACAGACTAAGTGATTTATGAACGATAAAGTTTTGCTCATCGGTGCCTCCGGATTCGTCGGTACCCGACTCCTTGAAACGACTGTTGCAGATTTTGATATCAAAAATCTGGATAAACAGCAGAGTCATTTTTATCCGCACATCACCCAAATTGGCGATGTGCGCGATCAGCAAGCTCTGGATCAAGCGCTTTCCGGCTTTGACACCGTGGTTTTACTGGCGGCTGAGCATCGTGATGATGTTAGCCCCACTTCTCTTTACTATGACGTCAATGTTCAGGGCACCCGCAACGTTTTAGCTGCAATGGAGAAAAATGGTGTCAACAACATCATTTTCACCAGTTCTGTAGCCGTCTATGGCTTGAACAAAACCAACCCCGATGAAAAACATCCGCACGACCCATTCAATCACTACGGCAAAAGCAAGTGGCAAGCAGAAGAAGTCCTTCGTGAATGGCATGCAAAAGCACCAGAGGAACGCTCGCTAACCATTATCCGTCCGACCGTTATCTTCGGTGAGCGCAACCGTGGTAATGTTTATAATCTGCTCAAGCAGATTGCTGGCGGCAAGTTCATGATGGTTGGGGCTGGTACGAATTATAAATCAATGGCTTATGTGGGTAATATTGTTGAGTTTATCAAGTATAAACTGAAGAATGTGACCACCGGCTATGAGGTTTATAATTACGTTGATAAGCCTGACCTCAATATGAATCAACTGGTTACCGAAGTTGAACAGAGCTTAAGTAAAAAAATCCCCTCAGCACACTTACCTTACGCTTTAGGCATGTTAGGCGGTTATTGCTTTGATATTTTGGGCAAAGTGACGGGTAAAAAATATGCAGTTAGCTCTGTGCGCGTGAAGAAGTTCTGTGCCACAACACAGTTTGATGCAACTAAGGTCCATTCATCAGGTTTTGTTGCTCCTTACACATTGTCTCAGGGGCTGGATCGCACTTTAAAATATGAATTTTTGCACGATAAGAAAGATGACATTACGTTTGTCTCTGAGTGATGTTTGTCGCAATGAGCCTTAGCTACGATTTTTTTTCGGAAACTACGCCAAAAATTGCAACAATCATGAGTTTCCGAGAAATCTGAGTTAACTCGGGCATGGATGAAGTGTAGTGTTTGCAGACAGTTTATCTCAACGTCATGAGTTGTGTTGAGCAGAGAGTCAGCGATGCTGACTAACATGCGGCTAAAGTCTATACTTTATCAGCCGTTCAGAGGTAGGAGAGAGAATGACTAATTTGAAAGCAGTTATCCCGGTAGCGGGCCTTGGGATGCATATGTTGCCGGCCACAAAGGCAATCCCTAAGGAGATGTTGCCGATCGTCGACAAGCCAATGATTCAATACATTGTCGACGAGGTTGTAGCTGCTGGGATCAAAGAAATCGTTCTGGTAACTCATGCTTCCAAAAATGCCGTGGAGAACCACTTCGATACCTCTTATGAGCTGGAGTCACTTCTCGAACAACGTGTAAAGCGCCAGTTGTTGGCTGAAGTACAGTCTATCTGTCCTCCAGGCGTAACGATCATGAACGTGCGTCAGGCGCAATTGCTGGGCCTGGGCCATTCCATTCTGTGCGCGCGCCCGATTGTTGGAGACAACCCATTTGTCGTGGTATTACCAGACGTCGTTCTGGATACCGCGAGTGCCGATCCGCTGCGTTACAACCTGGCTGCGATGGTGGCGCGTTTTAATGAAACCGGGCGCAGCCAGGTATTAGCTAAGCGCATGGAAGGCGATCTTTCCGAGTACTCGGTTATTCAAACCAAAGAAGCGTTGGATAATGAAGGTAAAGTCAGCCGCATCGTCGAGTTCATTGAAAAACCGGATCAGCCGCAAACGCTGGATTCCGATCTGATGGCAGTAGGGCGCTATGTGCTGTCAGCGGATATTTGGGCTGAACTCGAAAAAACAGCACCGGGAGCATGGGGACGCATTCAGCTCACTGATGCCATTGCAGAACTGGCGAAAAAACAGTCTGTTGATGCTATGCTGATGACCGGTGATAGCTACGATTGTGGCAAGAAAATGGGATATATGCAGGCGTTTGTGAAGTACGGGCTGCGCAACCTGAAGGAAGGGGCGAAGTTCCGCAAGGGTATTGAGAAGTTACTTAATGAGTAAGGGATAGTCAACTTTTTGTAGTTAGGCTATAAAGCAATAACGGCAGTGGGTATTCTTTGCACTTAGGTATGTGTTCAGAATGTTCCTGTCGTTTTTTCATAAATGTAGTAATAACAACGGGTTGGTTAACCAAATTAAGTCATGCTTTTGGGTTTTTATCCTTGTTTCTGACAGCATTTGGTAAGACAATTAGCGTTTGAGTTTAAGAGAGTTCAGCCCGAGTAGCTAGCTCATGCACATCTTTAAAACGCACGCAGTGCACTGGTAGCTGTTAAGCCAGGGGCGGTAGCGTGCTGTTCTATCTAACAAAAGATGATTTTGGGTTGATTTATATCTTATTTTCTCAAATCATCATCAACAAAATGGATAAACTACTTCATGTCTAGATTTATTCTAATTGAAATGGTTTAAGTAATAACAAATAATCAACCAGGGCTAAAAAATGGATAATATCCTTCAGCTAATTGGACGCAATAAGACATTGTTTGGTGATGATGTTTCTGCAAAAGAAAAAGAATTAAAGAAAATTGTCTCTTCATCACGATTTCTTGTATTAGGCGGCGCTGGTTCAATTGGACAGGCTGTAACAAAAGAAATTTTTAAGCGTAATCCGCAAAAACTTCACGTTGTTGATATTAGTGAAAATAACATGGTGGAGCTGGTTCGTGATATCCGTAGCTCTTTCGGTTATATCGATGGTGACTTCCGGACTTTCGCGCTTGATATTGGTTCTGTTGAATATGATGCCTTTATAAAGGCTGACGGTAAGTATGATTACGTGTTGAATCTTTCAGCCCTCAAGCATGTTCGTAGCGAGAAAGATCCGTTTACGCTTATGCGCATGATTGAAGTGAATATTCTCAATACAGATAAAACAATTGAACAGTCTATTGCCTCCGGAGTGAAAAAATTCTTCTGTGTGTCAACGGATAAAGCTGCCAATCCGGTAAATATGATGGGAGCATCAAAACGCATCATGGAAATGTTCCTGATGCGTAAGAGTAAAGAGATCAATATCTCAACGGCGCGCTTCGCAAATGTCGCGTTTTCAGATGGTTCTCTTCTGCACGGATTTAACCAGCGTCTTCAAAAGCAACAACCGCTGGTGGCGCCTAGTGACATCAAACGCTATTTTGTCACGCCGCAAGAATCGGGTGAGCTATGTCTGATGTCGTGCATCTTTGGCGATAATCGTGACATTTTTTTCCCGAAATTGAGTGAAGCCCTTCATCTTATCTCGTTTGCAGATATTGCTGTTCTCTATCTCAATCAACGTGGATTTGAGCCGCATTTGTGCGAAACGGAAGACGAAGCACGTGAACTGGCTAAAACGTTACCTGCTCAGGGCAAATGGCCTTGCTTGTTTACTTCCAGTGACACTACGGGTGAAAAAGATTTTGAAGAGTTTTTCACTGATAAAGAAACCCTTGATATGGAGCGCTTCATTAATCTCGGAATTATCAAGAATGAAGCTCTTTATGATCCGGTGCTTTTAGCGAATTTTGAAGAGAAAATTCAGGCAATGAAAACATCGCTTGAATGGTCTAAAGAAGATATTGTTAAGCTGTTTTTTGAAATGATCCCAGACTTTGGGCATAAAGAAACCGGTAAATATCTCGACAGTAAAATGTAAGCAAGGCTTCCTGGTATGAATATAAATTCAATTATCGAGTTTGTTCGCGACGTATACAAAACGAATGCGTTTATTCCTTTGCATGCGCCAGTTTTTGATGGCAATGAAAAAAAATATGTACTGGATACGCTTGAAAGTACGTTTGTCTCAAGTGTAGGAAAATATGTCGACGACTTTGAACGCAAGATGGAAGCCTACACAGGGACGGCGCGTGCGGTTGCTACGGTCAATGGTACGGCGGCATTAAGTGCGGCGTTGTATCTGGCAGGTGTGAAGCGCGGCGATTTGGTGGTAACTCAGGCTCTGACTTTTGTTGCAACCTGTAATGCACTTTATCATCTTGGGGCAGAGCCCGTATTTACAGACGTCTCATCCGTTAGCCTGGGTCTTTGCCCTATTGCGCTCGATAACTGGCTCACTGAAAACACAGAGTTGACTGAACGGGGATGCCAGCATCGTACAACACGTCAGGTCGTTCGTGCTGTGGTTCCGATGCACACCTTTGGTCATCCGGTTGAAATGGATGAGCTGATTGCGGTCTGTAAGAAGTGGCATATTGTTCTGGTCGAAGATGCAGCTGAAAGTCTGGGGTCTTTTTATAAGGGCCACCATACTGGTACGCTTGGTGAGTATGGCGCTCTGAGCTTTAATGGCAATAAGATAATCACCACTGGTGGTGGCGGAATGGTCTTCTGTCGTTCATCTGAGGCTGGTATGCGTGCCAAGCATGTCACCACAACCGCTAAGGTACCGCATCCGTATGAGTTTTACCACGATGAACCCGGCTTTAACTACCGTATGCCTAACCTGAATGCCGCATTGGGCTGCGGGCAAATGGAGCGTCTGGATGTGTTTTTAAAACAAAAACGCATGCTTGCCCAGCGCTATGAAAATTTATTCAAAGGTTCAGAATTTAAATTCGTCAAAGAACCTGAATATGCGCAGTCTAATTATTGGCTGAATGCAGTAATGTGCGAAAACTTGGATTCTCGCGATGCCATTCTTGCGCAAATGAACGAAGCAAAAGTCATGGTTCGCCCAATATGGAAACTGATGCATCGTCTACCGATGTTTGAACACGCAATGCGCGATGACCTTAAAAATTCTGAGCAAATTGAGGCACGCTTGGTCAACTTGCCTAGCTCTCCTGTGGAATAAACGTGATGACAGCAACTACACGCAAGGTCGCAGTTTTTACCGGGACCCGAGCAGAATATGGATTACTTTATTGGTTAATGAAGGACATTCAGAGCGATGAGGAACTGCAACTGCAATTGCTTGTCAGTGGTATGCACCTTTCCCCTGAATTTGGCAATACATGGCAACAGATCGAGCAGGATGGTTTTTCAATTGATGAAAAAATTGAAATTTTGCTGTCCTCTGATTCTCCGGTCGGTATAGCAAAAAGTATGGGGTTGGGGGTTCTGGGGTTTGCTGATGCATTATCCCGGCTGAAACCTGATGTTTTGGTCATTCTTGGCGATCGTTTCGAAGCTCTCGCGGCGGCGCAAACCGCGATGATTCTCCGTATTCCGGTCTTCCATCTACATGGCGGTGAAATTACTGAAGGAGCCTACGATGATGCTATTAGACACGCCATCACCAAATTGAGTTATTTACACGGCACCTCCACGGAAGAATATAAAAATCGTGTCGTTCAGTTGGGTGAGAATCCTGCTCGTGTTGCCAATGTGGGCGCTATTGGGTTAGATCATCTGAAGCGCGGCAAGTTTATGACGGTTGAAGAGCTATCAACATCATTAAATTTTTCGTTAAAAAAACCGTATGTAGTTGTCACATATCATCCGGTTACTTTAGGATATGAGCCTGCTGAGGCGAGCTTTACAGCATTGCTGGAAGCGCTTGATAAATTTCCCGAGCTTCAGGTCATTCTGACCTACCCGAATGCGGATGATGGCGGTAGAAAAATTATTCCTTTACTTGAAGCCTATGCTGCTAAATCACCTGAACGTGTGAAAGCTATCCCATCACTTGGACAGGTGCGTTATCTCAGTGCGGTTAAATATGCTTCAGCTGTAGTGGGGAATTCTTCCAGCGGCATAATTGAGGTGCCTGCTTTCGACGTTCCTACGGTAAATATTGGCGTGCGCCAAAAAGGGCGTATTGCCGCGCAAAGTGTACTCAATTGTGATGCTACAACGGAATCTATCACTGCTACACTAACGTGTGCGATTTCGCGAAGTTACCTAAGGGAAGGAGAACAAGTATCTAATCCTTATGGGCAAGGGAATACGAGTGCTAAGATCATTGAGATGATCAAATCCATGAATTTTGTACCGAGCAAGACATTCTACGACATCAAGTGAAACTATATGACGCTTATTATTGCTGAGGCCGGTGTTAACCACAACGGCGACGAAAGACTGGCTTTTAAACTTGTTGATGCTGCTCATAAAGCAGGTGCGAATATCGTCAAGTTTCAAACATTCAAGGCGAAAAACCTGGTAACAGCCGAAGCGGTAAAGGCGGACTATCAGGTTGCGAATACTAAAAAGCAAGAATCACAGTTAGAAATGTTAAGTCGGCTGGAGCTTTCATGGGAAGCTCACCACAAACTAGTTAGTTATTGCAATAATCTTGGTATAGAATTCCTTTCTACCGCCTTTGATTCCGAGAGCCTAGATTTTCTTGTTAATGAGCTTGGCATCAAAAGGCTGAAGTTACCTTCAGGTGAATTAACTAACGCGCCTTTGGTACTTGAGCATGCGCGCACAGGTTGCGATATTATTGTCTCTACGGGAATGGCGACATTGGCTGAGATTGAGGCCGCGTTGGGCGTTATTGCTTTCGGATATACAGCACCTGAAGAGGCAGTGCCGAGTATTGAAGCCTTTCAGTGTGCGTATTCATCAGCGGTTGGTCAGAAAGCGCTTAAGGAAAAGGTTATCGTTCTTCATTGCACTACGGAATATCCGGCGCCAATGGAAGAGATTAATCTACGTGCTATGGATACGTTGCATCAGGCGTTTGGATTGCCTGTAGGGTATTCCGACCACAGTGAAGGGATAATGATTCCTGTGGCTGCTGTTGCACGTGGTGCGATAGTGATCGAAAAACACTTTACGCTTGATAAAAACATGGAAGGGCCTGATCACAAAGCATCGCTGGAACCTGTTGAACTGGAGGCAATGATTGCCGCTATCCGTCAGATTGAAAAAGCGCTGGGATATAGCATTAAAGCGCCAACAGTGTCAGAAATCAAAAACAAGAGCGTTGCGCGAAAAAGCCTGGTTGCTGCAAAAGCTATTATGGCGGGGGAAAGTTTCACATCCGATAATCTTGCAATAAAGCGCCCAGGTACAGGTATGTCTCCTTATTTATATTGGGATTTAATAAATAAAGTTTCCGGGAGTGATTATTTACCAGGGGAGCTAATTGGTGAATGATAATGTTCAGAAAAAACCACTTGTTATTATTGGTGGTGGGGGACATGCAAGCGTAATCGTTGATATTCTGAAAAAACAGAAACGAGAAATTATTGCTATTATTAGTCCTGATGATATCACCCAACGAAAGATATATTCAGGAATTAATGTTTATTCGAATGACAATGAAATCTCTCGTTTCCAACCAAAGAATATTCGCTTAATTAATGGAATTGGTGCCTTACCGGGCTCGGAAATCAGATATAAAGTTAATTTGCGTTTTGAAGAAATGGGCTATAGTTTTGAAACAATCATAGCTGATAACGCGTATGTATCACCCTTTGCCTTTTTAGGAGAAGGGGTGCAGATATTTCCTGGTGCCATAATTCAACCCGGTTCACATATTGGTGCTCATACTGTTATTAACACCCGTGCCGTCATTGAGCATGATGTGTTTCTCGGTGCATATAACGTCATCTCTCCAGGAGCTATAATATGTGGACAGTGCAAAACTGAAGAGCATGTATTCATTGGCGCAGGTGCAACTGTTATTCAGAATATTGAAATCGGATCAAGAGCCGCGATCATGGCGAACGCATTGGTAGCAAAAAACATACGATCACAACAGAAAGTTTATGCACCGCGTGCCACAGTCAGATAATCTTTCAGAAGGTATAAAATGACTCAGCAATGGAAAAATGTATTAGTCTCACCAGAAAGTTCGATACTTGAAGCACTCGAAATTATTAATAAAGAAGCATTGAGAGTTGCGCTGGTAGTTAATGAGGATAACACGTTATTAGGTGTCATTACCGATGGAGATATCCGTAGAGGGCTTTTGAAAAACCTGCCGCTGACTGCAGAAGTACAGCAGGTTATGAATAAAAAACCCGTAATAGCAAGTCCAGTTCTTTCCAAAAAAGAGCTGAATAATCTGATGTCATTGCACGGGATACTGTCTATACCATTAGTTGATAACGGCGTCATTGTGGGGCTGGAGACTATTGCAAGTGTCGCCACAACGGCAAAATATGATAATCCTGTTTTTATTATGGCCGGAGGGTTTGGTACTCGTTTGAGACCACTCACTGATAATTGCCCTAAACCAATGCTTAAAGTAGGTGATAAACCTATTTTAGAGACAGTAGTAAGAAGCTTTGTTAAAGCAGGGTTTACTAATTTATATATATCAACCCATTTTCTACCAGAGGTGATTCATCAGCATTTCGGTGATGGTGATGCGTTTAATGCAAAAATCACCTATATACATGAAGAAACTCCCTTAGGTACGGGAGGCGCGCTGGGATTACTTCCTGACTCCTTATCAGACACTTTGCCACTAATTATGATCAATGGTGATGTACTTACCAATATTGATTTTGAGCGTTTATTATCATTTCACACTAATAACAATGCTGATGCTACAATCTGTGTAAGAGAATATGATTACCAGATCCCATATGGCGTTATAACAGGTAATGGTAACAAAATAGTCAGCATGGTTGAAAAACCAGTACATCATTTCTTTGTTAATGCAGGAATCTATGTTGTTTCTCCTGACATTTTCAAATCCGTACCTAAAAATCATCGCATTGATATGCCGACGTTACTCGAGCAATTTATGAGTAAGAATAAAGATGTACTAATGTTTCCGATTCATGAGTATTGGCTTGATATTGGGCGAATGGATGATTTTAACCGTGCGCAGGCCGATATTCATTCGTTAGGACTGGATTAAAATGAAAAAGGTCGCTGTAATAGGCTTGGGAAATATTGCAACAAGGCATCGTCGTAATCTTAAAAAACTTTTTCCAGGTATTATTGTTTATTCTGTGTCTTCAAGTGAGCGAGTGCTATCCGAGTTAGTGAATGACTGTGATGGTTACCTGACAAATGTTGATGCTGTTATACAAGAACAAGTCGATTTGGTAATTGTTGCATCACCAGCAACTTACCATCTGCGACATAGTCAAAAATTTTTGGCAGCAGGAATTCCTACCTTTATTGAAAAACCTGTTACCGCTTCTTTCGATGACGCTAAGAAGTTACAAGAAATAGCAGAAAGACACGCAACTCCAGTGGCTGTAGGATATTGCTTACGCTATTTGCCATCTGCAAAAATAATTAAAAAATTAATTGATACGCAATTTGTTGGCAGTATTTACAATGTCAATATTGAAATCGGCCAATATCTCCCGGACTGGAGACCTTCAAAATCATATCGTGAAAGCGTATCAGCGAATAAATTTTTGGGGGGGGGAGTGCTGCTCGAATTAAGCCATGAACTGGATTATGCACAATGGATTTTTGGTGAACTGAAACTTGTGAATTCGGTACTGAGGACTTCGTCAGAACTTGAAATGGATGTTGAATCTTTAGCTGATGTTATGTTGATAAATTCAGCTGGTGCAATTATTAATATCCATCTTGATTTTCTTCAAAAGAAACCATGGCGACAATGTCATGTTATTGGCAGTAAAGGGCGGATTGTCTGGGATCTCATACGCAACGAAGTTATTTATCATACTGGCCAGGGTACCGATATTATTTTTAGCGATCCTGACTGGGATAAGAATGATATGTATACAAATATGTTGCTCGACTTCATAGCAGAAATATCCGGGAGTGAAAATGATTCTGTGACATTGGAGTCATCAACGAATATTGTTGGCTTAATTGAAAAAATAAAAGAAAAAAGTCAATATATTGGAGACGTTAAATGAAAATAAATGCTTTTATATTTGCACGTGGGGGATCAAAGGGATTACCTGGGAAAAATATTAAACACCTGGCAGGCAAACCTCTCCTGCAATACTCGATTGAGACGGCTAAACTGAGTCCTTCAATTTCCTCTGTATATGTTTCAACCGACGATGATGATATCGCTCTCGTAGCAGAAAATTGTGGTGCTATTGTTATTCGTAGACCGGTGGAGCTTGCCGGGGATACCACTCCGGAATGGCTAGCATGGCGTCATGCAATTGAGTGGGTTCAGAAAGAATTGGGTGATTTTGATGGCTTTGTAAGCCTGCCGGCTACGAGTCCTTTACGAAGTGTCGATGATGTCGAATGTGCTATTGCTAAAAGAGAAGAGTCTGGTGCAGACATATGCATCTCAGTCACTCCGGCGAGCAGAAGCCCTTATTTTAACATGGTAAAATTTGACGAAAGTGGCTATGTGAAGCTTGTCAACGAACCGGTTGGGCAGGTGATCAGAAGGCAGGATGCACCAGACGTATTTGATATTACTACAGTAGTGTATGCGACTACTCCACAGTTCGTTCTTAATAGCTATGGATTATTTTCAGGTAAAGTTGCAAGCATTGTTGTGCCTAAAGAACGTGCCGTCGACATAGATGATATTTTTGATTTTTACATGGCGGAAATTTTACTTAAGGAATTCAATCGTGACTAATATACTTAAAGGGAAAAAAATCCTTATAGCTGGGGCTGGTGGATTGCTAGGGACTCAGCTAGTTAAAAAAATCATTGATGAAGGTGGTTATGTTATTGCTGGTGATTATGACTTAGTGTCAACTCAGAATAAATTAAATGAGCTGAATATCACGGTTGGATATGAATTGTATCAGCTTGATGTAACAAGCCTTGAATCTGTTCAGAACATACTAGCCATTGCACCTGATCTGGATGGTGCTGTTAATACTACTTATCCGCGAAATAAAACTTACGGCGCTCATTTTTACGATGTAACGTTGGAAAGTTTCAACGAGAATCTTTCATTACATCTTGGCAGTTCATTTCTTTTCTCACAGCAGTGTGCTGCATATTTCCAAAAAAATCAGCATTCATTTTCACTTGTAAACATTTCTTCTATTTATGGTGTCGTGGCACCAAAATTCGAAATATACAAAAATACCAAAATGACAATGCCTGTTGAGTATGCAGCAATAAAATCTGCACTATTACATTTGAATAAATACATTGTTGCTTATGTCAGTGATAGTCGCTTTAAGATTAATTCGGTGAGTCCTGGTGGTATTTTCGATCATCAACCTGACTCATTCCTGGAAGCGTACAAAAAAGAAACTAATGGTATGGGGATGCTTGATGTTACAGACATACTTGGTAGCATTGTTTTTTTACTTTCAGATGAATCAAAGTATGTTACAGGGCAAAATATTATTATCGATGATGGGTTCACATTATGATCTCAATTGTTAGAAAAATAAAATTTTGGCTAACTTGTAATCGATTAGAACCCGATATAGCACTTACGCATTTTTTATTATATTCAACTCGGTTAGGTAATATTATTTGTAAGAGGAAATTAAAAAAACTTGGTGATAATTCTTTTTTTAGACCATTTGCATATGCTGTTGAGACACGATAAAATATCTATCGGTAATAACGTTGTAATTAGGCCGGGGACAATGCTCTTTGCATCCCCATTAGACGGAGGAGGGGTTACCCATATTGAAATTGCTGATGATGTATTGATAGGATTAGGAGTAAATATATATATTTCGAATCACTCTTTCAGTGACATTAACAAATCAATATATCTACAAGGGCATTCGGATATTCAGCCAGTAATATTAGAGCGAGGTTATTGGGTCGGTGCTAATGTAACAATTTTACCTGGGGTTACAATCGGTGAAAATTCTGTTGTCGGTGCCAATAGTGTTGTAACAAAAAAATGTGCCTACTTGTCATATCGCCGTTGGGAATCCAGCTAAAGTGATTAAAAGGGTAGATGAATAATATGACATCTATCGCTTTAGTTTATCTTGGTGTATTTGGTTTATATACTCAATAACAGTGGTTTCCCATTATGAGCTTGTTTAAGCGATCAGGGATTTATTTATTATCAAATGTTTTAAATGCCCTTATTCCGTTCCTGCTATTGCCAGTTTTAACTCATAATTTAAGCCCTGGCGAGTATGGGCAAATTGCAATGTTTCAGACCTTTATAACAGGTCTTGCTGCACTTGTTGGCTTAAATTCAGTTGGGGCTGCTAACAGAAAATTTTACGATGGAGATCATGATTCACTTCCAGTATATAACGGTTCATGCCTACACATATTATTTATATCAATATTGTGTTTAAGTGCGATTTCTTATTTTCTATCTGATGATATTGGGTTATTGTTAAGTATACCTATCCCTTGGATATATTTAGCTTTAGTTATTTCATTTGCAAATTTCATCATACAACTTAGACTTGGACAGTGGCAAATTCGAGAGCAGGCATTAAAATTTGGTACTATGCAAGTTAGTCAAAGTATTCTGAATTTTATTTTTTCAGTTATCCTTGTTATTATGTTAAAGCATGGAGCTCAAGGCAGAGTTGATGCAATTTTCGCAACCTCAGTGAGTTATGCACTGCTAAGTATTTTTTTTCTATATAAAGATAATTTAGTTAAGCTGACTATAATTCGGAAGGATTATATATCTGATGCCTTATCATTTGGTCTTCCTTTAGTTCCGCATGTAGTTGGAATGTTTTTCCTTAATTCCCTAGATCGTTTTTTTATAAACAAACAACTCGGCATCTCTGATGCCGGGGTTTATATGTTTGCAGTACAACTAAGTCTTGGAGTTGCTGTAGTCTTTGATGCTATAAACAAGGCTATGATTACTTGGCTATTCAAGATCTTAGCTGAAAATAGAGTCGAACAATTAAAACGTGTTGTTAAGTTTACATATTTTTTCTTTATTATTGTATTTTTACTTGGATGCCTCTCTTTTATTATTGGCCCTATAGTTGTAAATCTTATAGGTGGTGAGAAATTTTCTGAAGCTAATGATGTTATCGGTTGGCTGTGTTTGGGGCAATGTTTTGGTGGCATGTATCTAATGGTGACCAACTATCTGTTTTATGCAAAAAAAACAGGTCGTCTTTCAGTTGTAACGGTATCTTGCGCCATTTTGAATGTCTTTTTACTCATATTTTTAGTCAGGACCCATGGTATTGAGGGAGTTGCAGTCGCGTTTTGCACATCAATGTGTGTCCGCTTTTTGGCGACCTGGTGGCTTACTTCAAGACTCGATCTTGTTTCATGGAACATGTTTCGAAAATTTTAACCAATGAGTGGTTTGAGTTCATTAAATATTAGAAAAATGTTTGTTAAAATTTTTCTGTAGCTGCACAGCCGACATCTCTCTATTTTGCAGATGCGATATTTCCAAAGTTTTTTTGGAGAGAGTGTTTTATAAGAAGGTTAACTTTGTGAAATTAAGTTTATTTGGACTGTCAAAGGCTATCATATTTTTATTATTATCAATACTATTAGTGTTGAGTTTTATGGGGAACAACGTCAATGATATTGGCTTGTTTCTTTTTTTGTCATATCTGTGTATGATATTTTTGTACAGACCAATTGAATACGCCAATAATTTACTATTTTTTATGATTATCATACCTATGCTTATAGGTGGTTTTTTAATAGAGCAGGGTTCTTATTTATTCGAAATCGATAAATATTCTTATTGGAATGGAACGTTTATCATTAATTTATTTATTTGTTTGGTGTTTGTTGAGTTTTTAACCTATCCGGTAAAGACAGGGAAACTGAAAATCACATTTAAAATTAATGAGCTTTATATTGAAGCCGCTATGATTTTTGCTCTGTTGATCTTGTATGGCACATTTCTTTCAACAGGTATACCTTTGTTAAATGGTATTCATAGATCGGTCTATTTTAGCTCAATAGTTCCTGATTATGTTAATCTTGTTAAGGGAAGATTAAGTTTCTTCTGCCTTGTATTAGGTTATTATTACTTTCATTCAAAGAATAAGAGATATTTATTCTACTTCTTCTTGGTTATAATGTATCATATTCTATGCTCAATTAAAGGGGGGGAGCTTTTAATTGTAGTTTATGCATTTTTCCTACCAATCACCCTCTATTATACTTCCAGATACTCCCGCACAGAGAAGCATAAGGTATATAGGAAAATACGTTTGTCGCTCGCTCTATTAATTATTGCTGTGTTTTCTCTCGTTTTCGTAAATTATCAGACAGTAGAAAATTACGATTCGGGAACTACTGCTCTTGAGAAAATTGAAAAGAGAGTGGAAGCTGCGGGGCAAATTTGGTGGGTTATTAATGATGAAAGCCAAGTTTCTGATGGTTTTCGTTGGGATAAATTTACAGCAAATTTAGTTGGCGATGACAATAGGTTTGATCAGGGGATGAACCAGTTAATGAATGAAGTTGTCCCTGATAAATATCTGAATAGCTGGAGACAGTCTGACGAGCGAGGACGAAGTTTGGCAAATGGTTTTCCAGCAATAGGTTATTATTATTTTGGCTATTTTGGCGTCGCTGTTTTTATGTCTTTGCTGGGTTCTGCAATAATACTTATAAAAAAGGATATATTAACAAGCTTTGTAAGTGGAGATGTGTTTTCATTTCTCTTTATAGCCCCTCTACTTGAATTGGTTATCCGGGTTGTTGCTCAGGGGGATATAAATTTATTTTTTGAGCGCCGAACTTATGCAATTTTAATCGCCTATTCAATCTATGGAGTGGTTAAAAGAATGATGGTAAGGATGAAAGAAGCGTGAACATAAACTATTATTATTTATGGAACTATAACAAATTTCCTTTCGTTTATTCCATCATGAATAAAAATGAAAAAAATATTTTACTCATCAATATTCAAGATTCCATAGACATGGAGGAAAAATTATCAAACCTCCAGGAACTTGAGAAAATCTATAAAATAGTTCTTTTCAAAAATAATTTCCCTGAATATATAAAAAACGCATTGTATAGGATTTTTATTTATCCCTTTAAAAAAAATAATGGCCGGATAACTTTCTTCCTGGATGGGTTTGTGGGCTATTACCCCCTACAGCTTGCAAATATTGGTTCACCTGATGAAATTAAATTCTATGAAGAAGGTGAAAGTATTTATTATAGAGATGTACTATTTAAGAAAACCAATAAGCCAGGGGTCAGACAAAGAGTTAATGAATTAATAAAAAAAATATTATTTATCAAAAATAACTCTATTTTTGAAATAACCACATTTTATGTCAGAGATAAGAATAGATTAGCTAATTTACTTAGCCTGGAAGATGCTGCTCATTTGACATTTAATGTACAAGAAGTGAATGACGTCGAATGCATGCGATATTTATCTGGAACAGATAAAGAAATCCTAAAAAAAGTTTTTTTCAGCGACGCTCAATTTGATTTTTCATTAAAAGATGATGAAAAGGGTAGGGCGATAATATTAACTCAGCCTACCTATCTCTTTGGTATTCATACAAAACAAGAAGCTATCAATTTATTCAACTCTCAAATTCTTAAACTACAAAAAGAAAAATACAAAGTCTATTTAAAAATTCATCCTAAAGAAAAAACTGATCTTTATATAAAGGATAATGTTCAAAGACTTAGTGGTCGATTTCCTTTTGAGTTATTAGCTTTATATAATATCGATTTCGATAAAGGGGTTTCTTATAATTCTACAGCTGTTAACTCAAGTTTGATAAAGCAAAAGATTATGCTAAAAGATGAACTGTGAGATTGATATAGTATTATTTTTATTAAATTTGCTAATGAGTAACACAAATTACTTTCATTTGCTTGATTAAGAAATTTGTATTAAGAGGGTTAAATGTGATTCCAAAAAAAATCCATTATTGCTGGTTCGGTCGCGGCCAAATGCCGGAGTTAGCAGTTAATTGTATAAAATCATGGAAAGAGAAACTTCATGATTATGAAATCATAGAATGGAATGAAGACAATTTCGATATTACAAGCAATGAATATGTAAAACAAGCTTACGAATCAAGAAAATTTGCCTTTGTTACTGACTATGTAAGGTTGTATGCCTTGTATCATCACGGTGGTGTTTATATGGATACCGACGTAGAAGTACTAAAACCGTTGGATAAATTCCTTGAACATGCTGCCTTCACTGGTTGCGAAGATGATATGATGTGTGTGACAGGAACAATGGCATCGGTCCAAGGGCATAAATGGATTGAACATTTACTTTCAGGATATGAGAGTAGAAAATTCATTCTTCCTGATGGGAGTTATGATAAGACACCTAATACGGGGGTCATTACTGATCTTACGATTAATGAATATGGCTGGAAGCCAAAGAATGAACTTCAGCATCTTAAAGAAGGGCTGGTTATCTATCCATTTGATGTATTTTGCGCGAAACAATGGCGGACAGGTGAAGTGCTCATCACCAATGAAACACATACTGTTCATCATTTTTCAGCTTCCTGGCATTCAAAATCAGACAAACTTAAACATAAGATTGGTATCCTGATCGGTCCTAAGGCTACTGCTTGTGTAAAAAATATTCTGAAAAGGTTTAAGGGATAACTAATGAAAAAGGTCATGGTTGTATTTGGCACAAGACCAGAAGCAATTAAGATGTGTCCCTTAGTCAAAGAGTTAAAATCCAGATCTAAAATCAATACCATTGTTTGTGTAACAGGTCAGCATAGACAAATGCTTGATCAGGTGTTAACCGCATTCAATGTTGTTCCTGATTATGATTTTTCTATAATGAAGGATAAACAGACTCTCTTTGATGTGACCATCAATATTCTTGAGAGAATGAAAACGGTTTTGACAGATGTTAAACCCGATATTGTCCTCGTTCATGGAGATACCACAACGACCTTTGCTACTGCCTTAGCATGCTTCTATCTTCAGATCCCTGTAGGGCATGTTGAAGCAGGGCTTCGTACATATAATATCGACTCTCCTTTTCCTGAGGAGTTTAATCGTCAGGCGGTTGGGGTGGTCTGTAAACATCACTTTGCTCCAACTGAGACGTCAAGAGAAAATCTCTTGCGAGAAGGTAAGAACCCTGATTCGATCCATGTGACAGGGAATACTGCGATTGATGCTTTGAAGACAACTGTCAAAGATAGCTATACGCATGAACATTTAACCTGGGCTTCAGATAGTCGACTAATCATGATTACTGCACACCGGAGAGAAAATCTGGGTGAGCCTATGAAAAATATGTTCAGAGCGATAAAAAAAATTATCGATGAAACCTCAGATATTAAAGCTATTTATCCTATTCATATGAACCCAGTAGTCAGAGAGGCTGCACAAGAAATACTCGGTGAATCTGACCGGATTCGTTTGATTGAGCCGCTTGAAGTTTTTGATTTCCACAATTTTCTTTCCCGTTCCTATATTATTTTAACAGACAGTGGAGGTATTCAGGAAGAAGCCCCTAGTCTTGGCAAACCCGTACTGGTCATGAGGGACACGACAGAGCGTCCAGAGGGTATAGCAGCTGGAACATTAAAGTTAGTCGGTACGAGAGAAGATGTGATTTATAGTACTTTCAGACAGTTACTGGATGACCGTTCTGAATATGAAAAAATGAGTAAAGCCAGTAATCCTTACGGTGATGGCCTGGCAAGTAAAAGGATTGCGGATATTTTAGAACGGAACACATAACAATAATGTTGCAGGTATGAAAGACATTATTGCCTGCCATGTTATTTAGTATTTGACAATTAATGGATTCTTTTATCATGGTTGGCTTATAATGAAATTTACAGTTTTAATGTCTTTATACTATAAAGAGCAACCTGAATATCTTTCTCAATGTTTACAAAGTATAAAAAATAACACTAAAAGTGCAGACCAGATTGTTATTGTCTATGATGGACCAATTAATGATAAATTAAAAGAGGTAGTTAATAGTTTTACGTTACAATTGCCTATTTATGTTGTTGAACTTCCTGAGAATGTAGGACTCGGCAAGGCTCTCAATCATGGCATGAAGTATTGTAATAATGACATTGTCGTGCGTATGGATACGGATGATGTATGCTTGCCCGAGCGATTTGCCCAACAAATTGCGTTTATGGAACAAAATCCCAATGTCGTTTTACTTGGTGGGGCCATTAATGAATTTGATGAAACTATGCTAGTTTCGCAGGGGGTAAGGTTTTCAGTTTCGAGCCACCAGGAAATTGAAGCATACGCCAAAAAAAGAAATCCTTTTAATCACATGACTGTTGCCTTCAGAAAAAATGTGGTTGAAGCAATTGGAGGCTATCAACATCATTTTTTAATGGAAGATTATAATTTGTGGCTACGAATTATTTCTGCAGGGCATCAAACTTGTAACTTGAATAAAGTTTTGGTGAATGTCAGAGCGGGGGAAAAGATGATCAACCGCAGGAAAGGACATGATTATATTAAGAGTGAAATTAAGCTTGCTAAATTGAAGTATGAGTTAAAAATAGATAACCCGTTAGGTGTAGTGAGTTGCGCAATTATTCGAATTGTCCCTAGATTATTGCCAACATCTCTACTGGGTGTAATTTATAAAAGACTAAGAAAATAAATCCCTACAAAAAATATAATTGTTGTCCATGTGTGCCTGTACCACTGGTTAAATTTTTTTCCATGGATTAACATCTAAGCCACATTTCAAGCCGCGCATATGTCGCGCGGTGACCACACCTGACAGGAGTATGTAATGTCCAAGCAACAGATCGGCGTCGTCGGTATGGCAGTGATGGGGCGCAACCTGGCGCTCAACATCGAAAGCCGTGGTTATACCGTCTCCATCTTCAACCGCTCCCGCGAAAAAACTGAAGAAGTTGTTGCCGAGAACCCGGGTAAGAAACTGGTTCCTTATTACACGGTGAAAGAGTTTGTCGAGTCTCTTGAGACCCCACGTCGTATCCTGTTAATGGTGAAAGCGGGCGCAGGCACCGACGCTGCCATTGATTCCCTGAAGCCGTACCTGGCTACAGGCGACATCATCATTGATGGTGGTAACACTTTCTTCCAGGACACTATCCGTCGTAACCGTGAACTGTCCGCAGAAGGTTTTAACTTTATCGGTACTGGTGTTTCCGGTGGTGAAGAGGGCGCGCTGAAAGGGCCTTCTATCATGCCTGGCGGCCAGAAAGAAGCGTACGAGTTGGTTGCGCCGATTCTGACTAAGATCGCTGCTGTTGCCGAAGACGGTGAGCCGTGCGTAACGTACATCGGTGCTGACGGTGCGGGTCACTATGTGAAGATGGTTCACAACGGTATCGAGTATGGCGATATGCAGCTAATTGCTGAAGCCTATTCTCTGCTGAAAGGTGGTTTAAACCTGTCTAACGAAGAGCTGGCAAGCACTTTCACCGAGTGGAACAACGGTGAGCTGAGCAGCTATCTGATCGACATTACCAAAGACATCTTCACCAAAAAAGATGAAGAGGGTAAATACCTGGTTGACGTCATTCTGGATGAAGCCGCTAACAAAGGTACCGGCAAGTGGACCAGCCAGAGTTCTCTGGATCTCGGTGAACCGCTGTCGCTGATCACTGAATCCGTATTTGCGCGTTATATCTCCTCTCTGAAAGAGCAGCGTGTTGCGGCCTCTAAAGTCCTGACCGGACCTAAAGCTCAGCTAGCGGGTGATAAAGCCGAATTTATCGAGAAAGTGCGTCGCGCGCTGTATCTGGGTAAAATTGTGTCTTACGCCCAGGGCTTCTCTCAGCTGCGCGCCGCTTCTGACGAACACAACTGGGATCTGAACTACGGTGAGATTGCCAAGATCTTCCGTGCGGGCTGCATCATTCGTGCGCAGTTCCTGCAGAAGATCACTGATGCTTACGCTAAAAATTCCGGTATTGCTAACCTGCTGCTTGATCCGTACTTCAAGAACATCGCTGATGAATATCAGCAGGCGCTGCGTGATGTGGTGGCGTATGCCGTGCAGAACGGTATTCCGGTTCCGACCTTCTCCGCGGCGGTTGCCTATTACGACAGCTATCGTGCAGAAGTTCTGCCTGCTAACCTGATCCAGGCGCAGCGTGACTACTTCGGTGCGCACACCTATAAGCGCACAGATAAAGAAGGCGTGTTCCATACGGAATGGCTGGATTAATCTGATTTAGCCCTAACGAAAATGCAGGCCCGGAGCACTCCTCCGGGCTTTTTTATGGGCAAAAAACGGCATTCGGTCAGGTCTGATAGGCGTAGCTGTGCTAAATCACGATATAATGCAACTATGCTGATCCGATACGACAACGTTGGGTCTAACGATGGTGAGTTGTTCACTCTTTAATGTTTAACCAGAAGAAGTTAGAGCTAATGAAAATAACGATTTCAGGTACAGGTTATGTGGGGCTATCGAACGGTATTCTGATTGCCCAGCACCACGAGGTGGTTGCGCTGGATATTGTGCAATCCAAAGTGGACATGCTGAATCAGAAACAGTCACCGATTGCTGATAAAGAAATTGAAGAGTATCTGGCCACAAAAGATCTCAACTTCCGCGCAACCACCGACAAGCAAGAGGCTTATCGCAATGCTGACTACGTCATTATTGCCACGCCAACCGATTACGATCCTAAAACCAACTACTTCAATACGTCCAGCGTGGAGTCAGTCATCCGGGATGTACTGGAAATAAATCCTCAGGCGGTAATGATTATAAAATCAACTATCCCGGTTGGTTTTACCCAGTCGATTAAAGAACGTCTTGGCACGGAAAATATTATTTTCTCACCGGAGTTTCTGCGGGAAGGTAAGGCGCTTTATGACAATCTTCATCCTTCACGAATTGTGATTGGCGAGCGCTCTGCGCGTGCTGAACGATTTGCTGCCTTGTTGCAGGAAGGTGCCATCAAGCAAGACATTCCCACATTATTTACCGACTCAACCGAAGCCGAAGCCATTAAGTTGTTTGCCAATACCTATCTTGCCATGCGCGTGGCGTACTTTAACGAGCTTGACAGTTATGCTGAGAGTTTAGGTCTCGATACCCGCCAAATCATCGAAGGCGTCTGTCTGGATCCGCGTATTGGTAATCACTATAACAACCCCTCATTTGGTTATGGTGGCTATTGCCTGCCGAAAGACACCAAACAGTTGCTGGCAAACTACCAGTCGGTTCCCAATAATCTTATCTCTGCCATTGTGGATGCCAACCGCACGCGCAAAGATTTTATTGCCGATTCGATCCTTGCACGCAAGCCGAAAGTGGTCGGGGTTTATCGCTTAATCATGAAAAGTGGTTCTGATAACTTCCGCGCATCGTCCATTCAGGGGATCATGAAGCGGATTAAAGCCAAAGGCGTGTCGGTGATTATTTTTGAACCGGTAATGAAAGAGGATGAATTTTTCCATTCGCGCGTGGTACGCGATTTGGATGTGTTTAAAAATGAAGCGGATATTATCATTTCTAACCGTATGACGCCGGAACTAAGTGATGTCGCCGATAAGGTGTACACCCGCGATCTGTTTGGTAATGACTAACCTATATCGCGAATAAAAGAGGCCTTTTAAAAGGCCTCTTTTATATTCCAGAACGAATGAATTTATACCGCGTAGAAATCGCGATACCAGCCCACAAAGTTTTTCACGCCATTCTTAACGGTTGTTTCGGGTTTAAAGCCAATCACGTCGTACAGCGCTTGAGTATCCGCGCTGGTTTCCAGCACGTCTCCGGGTTGCAGTGGCAGCATATTTTTAGTGGCTTCAATACCTAGCGCTTCTTCCAGTGCCTTGATGTAATCCATCAACTCGACCGGGGCGCTATTGCCAATATTGTAGACGCGATAGGGGGCAATGCTGGTAGCCGGAGTGCCGGTTTCAACGGTCCATTGTGCGTCGGTCTGCGGAATAATGTCCTGCAAGCGAACAATCGCCTCGGCGATATCATCAATATAGGTAAAGTCACGCTTCATTTTACCAAAGTTATAGACGTCGATGCTTTTCCCTTCCAGCATCGCTTTGGTGAATTTAAACAGCGCCATATCCGGGCGACCCCACGGGCCGTACACGGTGAAGAAACGCAACCCCGTGGTCGGTAGTCCATACAAATGTGAATAGGTATGCGCCATCAACTCGTTGGCTTTTTTGGTTGCCGCATATAAGGACACGGGGTGATCAACGGAATCATCTGTGGCAAACGGCATCTTGCGGTTCAGGCCGTACACCGAACTGGAGGAGGCATAGAGCAGGTGTTGGATTTGGTTATGTCGACACCCTTCCAGTACGTTCAAAAAGCCTGTCAGATTGGAGTCTGCGTAAGCATGTGGATTGTCGATTGAGTATCGAACGCCCGCTTGTGCGGCGAGATGGATTACGCGATCAAAGCGCTCGTCCGCGAAGAGTGCCGCCATGCTTTCCCGGTCAGCTAAATCAAGCTTATGAAAATGGAATCCGGGGTGTACCAGCAACGCCAGGCGCGCCTGCTTAAGGCTAACATCGTAGTAATCGTTGAGATTATCCATACCGACCACTTGGTGGCCAGCGTCCAGCAAGCGTTTGCTAACGTGGAAGCCGATAAAACCGGCGGCACCCGTAACCAGGTATTTCATTTTGTACCTCTGTCTGGCTTTATTGTTGCCAGGCGCCATCAGGCGCCAGAAAGGGAGAATCATACCGTTTGACGATAAAAAAGATAATCGTTATCTGTTATTACCCTGTTCGGTTTTTCTGGTTACGTCATTTTTATTCACAACGTGAATTGATAGGATGGCATGAATAGTCGCGTCAGTCAGATTTTCATTGTTGACTGCGATGATTGCCCGCTTAACTTTTTAAGTAGTGATTAAAATACCAATCAATATCACTTAAATAATCTGTATTTTTTATCAGTAATCCTATGGCATTACCTGAGTTTATGGCTAAACTATTGGCGTTAAGTCTTTCCTCATTTAGGGTAATTATGTCTGTCGGTGATAACAACGTATCCGGGCGCAGTAACGATCCGGAACAGATTGATTTAATTGATTTAGTGATGCAGTTGTGGCGCGGCAAAATGACGATTGTTGTCTGTGTTGTTGTTGCTATCCTCCTTGCTGTGGGTTATCTGGCGGTAGCGAAAGAGAAATGGACCTCGACGGCGATTGTGACTCAGCCCGATGTCGCGCAGATAGCCACTTATAATAATGCGTTGAACGTATTGTATGGCAGCAGTGCGCCAAAAGTGACTGAGCTACAGACTAATGTCATTGCCCGCTTTAGCACCTCGTTTTCCGCGTTGGCTGAAACGCTTGATAATCAGCAAGAACCAGAAAAACTGACTATCGAGCAGTCGGTTAAAGGTCAGCAATTACCCTTGGTAGTCTCCTATGTGAGTGATTCTCCTGAAGGTGCGCAGCGTCAACTTTCTGAATATATCCAACAAATTGATGACAAAGTTGCCAAAGAACTGGAAACTGACTTGGTTGATAACATCAAGCTACGTACAACTACACTGAAAGACTCGTTGAGAACTCAAGAAGTGGTTGCGCAAGAGCAAAAAAACCTCCGTATTAAGCAGATTCAGGAAGCTTTGCGTTACGCTGAACAGGCGGGGGTGACCAGGCCACAAATTCAGCAAACTCAGGATGTGACGCAGGACAGCATGCTGCTGCTGGGCAGCGATGCCCTGAAATCAATGATTGAGCACGAAGCGACGCGTCCGTTGATTTTCTCTGATAGCTACTACCAGACCAGGCAAAACCTGCTGGATATTGAGGCTCTGAAGCCTGACGGCGCTGAACTACATACTTACCGTTATGTAATGAAACCTACGTTACCGATTCGTCGCGACAGCCCGAAGAAATCCATTACGCTGGTACTGGCGGCACTGCTCGGGGGAATGATTGGCGCGGGCGTGGTGCTGGGGCGCAATGCGTTACGGGGCTACAAAGCAAAAGCGCAGTAAGTCAGTATGACGCCGAGCTAAAAAACAAAAAACCGGGTATCCCCCGGTTTTTTTACGCCCGAAGTTTACTGATGACGCTGACGCAAATTCTCTATTACCGTGGTCAGATCGAGATCCTGATCCTGCAACAGTACCAGCAGGTGGTACATCAGGTCGGATGCCTCATTGGTCAGTTCGAAACGGTCATGTACCGTTGCTGCCAGTGCGGTCTCCACGCCTTCTTCACCGACTTTCTGGGCGATGCGTTTGGTGCCGCTGGCATACAGTTTAGCCGTGTAGGAACTCTCCGGGTCCGCCGTTTTACGCTCAGCAAGTAGCTGTTCAAGTTGATACAGGAACAGCCACTGGTGGCTGGCCTCGCCAAAACAGCTGCTGGTCCCTTTATGGCAGGTGGGCCCAATCGGGTTCACCAGCACCAGTAACGTGTCGTTATCGCAATCGGGCGTAATGCTGACCACATTGAGGAAGTTGCCGGAGGTTTCGCCCTTGGTCCACAGGCGCTGTTTGGTGCGCGAGAAAAAGGTCACTTTGCCGCTTTCAAGCGTTTTGTCCAGTGCTTCAAGGTTCATATAACCCAGCATCAATACTTCGCCGGAGACCGCATGCTGTACGACAACCGGCATCAGTCCGTCGGTTTTTTCCCAGTCCAGTTCGCGGCATTGTTGCTTCGTTAACATATCCTGATCTCCACGCCCTGCGTTACCAGGTACGTTTTTAATTCACCAATATTAATAATCTGCTTGTGGAACACTGAAGCGGCGAGCGCGCCATCGACATCCGCATCCTGGAAGGCAGCAAGGAAGTGTTCCATGGTTCCTGCGCCGCCGGAGGCGATCAGCGGAACGTGGCATACCTCACGTACTTTTTTCAGCTGTTCGAGATCGTAGCCGTTACGCACGCCGTCCTGGTTCATCATATTGAGGACGATTTCACCTGCGCCGAGTTTTTGCACCTCTTGAACCCAGTCGAGGGTTTCCCACTGGGTGACGCGGGTACGGCTTTCATCGCCAGTGTATTGATTAACGTGATACTTCCCGGTTTTGGCGTCATGCCAGGTATCGATCCCAACCACGATGCACTGCACGCCAAAGCGCTCGGCCAGGCGGGTAATCAGCGACGGGTCAGCCAGCGCAGGGGAGTTGACAGAAATTTTATCCGCGCCGAAGGTCAGTATTTTCGCAGCATCGTCCACTGACTTAATCCCGCCCGCCACGCAGAATGGGATGTCGATCACTTCCGCTACGCGCGATACCCAGCTCTTATCGACTACACGTCCATCGCTGGAGGCGGTGATATCGTAGAACACCAGCTCATCTGCGCCCTCGTCGGCATAGCGTTTCGCCAGCGGGACGATGTCACCGATGACCTCGTGATTACGAAACTGGACGCCTTTCACTACCTGACCATCGCGAACGTCCAGACACGGAATTATGCGTTTTGCCAGCATTGGATGGCCTCCTCAACGGTGAATTTACCTTCCAGCAGCGCGCGTCCGACGATCACGCCGCGCACGCCGGTTCCGCGCAGGGCGGCAATGTCGTCGATATCACCAATACCACCGGATGACTGAAAGGCCACCTGCGGATATTTAGCGCAGACTTCTTCATAAAGCGATACGTTAGAGCCGGCCAGCGTGCCGTCGCGTGAGATATCCGTGCACAGCACGTGCTTCAGGCCGACGGGTAAATAGGTCTCAACCAGTTCTTCCAGTGAAACCCCGGAATCTTCCTGCCAGCCACTGACCGCAACCTGTTTATTACCGTGCTCGTCAATACGAACGTCCAGCGCCAGTACCAGCGCGTCGGCACCAAAACGGGCAAACCAGCTCTTGACTATCTCGGGGGATTTTACCGCCGTCGAGCCAACCACAACGCGTGCCACGCCGGCTGCCAGCAGGGCCGCAACATCCTCTTCTGTGCGCACACCGCCGCCAACCTGCACCGGTACGTTGACACCGGCGACCAGCGTTTTAATCAGCGGGATCTGACGCTTGAGCGGATCTTTCGCGCCGGTTAAATCTACCAGGTGCAGAACCTGTGCACCTTGTGCGGCGTAATCCTGCAAGCGCGGCAGGGGATCGTTGCCGTAATCACGCTGGGTGGCGTAATCGCCCTGGTGGAGACGCACAACTGTGCCATCGATTAAATCTAATGCCGGAATAATCATCACATCTCCAGAAAATTTTTCAGCAACAGCGCCCCAGCGGCACCCGAGCGCTCAGGGTGAAACTGTACGCCGAAGAAATTGTCTTTTTGTACCGCTGCAGTGAACGGTTCACCGTAATGGCACTGGGCAATGGTCGAGGGATTGACCGGCATTGCGTAGCTGTGAACAAAATAAAAATATGCGCCATCGTCAATGCCGCGGAACAGGCGATTTCCCGCCTGCGGATACACCCGGTTCCAGCCCATATGCGGCAGCGGCAGACCAAAGTCGGTCATCTTAGGTACGTCTTGCTCAATAATACCCAGCATATCGACTCCATTGCTCTCTGCACTGCGCCGACCGAGCAGTTGCATACCCAAACAAATCCCCAGAACCGGTTGGGTACAGGCTTTGATCAGCTCAATCAGTTCGCGTTCACGTAGCTGGTCCATCGCCGCCTGCGCGGTCCCGACGCCGGGCAGAAAAAGCTTATCAGCGCGCAGTACCACATCGGCGCCGCGGCTGACGATGGGGTCATAACCGTGACGCGCCACGGCAGATTTCACTGAGTTGAGGTTGGCGCAGCCGGTGTCGAGGATCACCACGTTCATCACAGCACTCCTTTTGAGGAGGGAAGGGTATCGCCCTCAACGCGAATCGCCTGGCGCAGCGTGCGGCCAAAGGCCTTGAACAGGCTTTCCACACGGTGATGATCGTTTTTGCCCTTGGTCTTCAGGTGCAGCGTCACGCCCATGGTGTAAGAGAGCGAACGGAAAAAGTGCTCGATCATCTCGGTGCTCAGATCGCCAACGCGCTGATAGGTGAATTCAGCCCGGTATTCCAGGTGCGGACGTCCGGAGATATCCAACGAGCAGCGGGCCAGGCATTCGTCCATTGGCAGCACAAACCCGAAGCGGTTGATGCCACGCTTGTCACCCAACGCCAGTTTTAACGCTTCGCCCAGCGCCAGACCGGTATCTTCTACGGTGTGGTGATCGTCAATATACAAGTCGCCCTTGACGGTGATTTCCATGCGAAAACCGCCGTGGGTCGAGATTTGATCCAGCATGTGGTCAAAGAAGCCGACGCCGGTATTAATTTTGCTGCGGCCCTCGCGGTCCAGCCACACTTTGACGTCAATCTGCGTTTCTTTGGTATTACGCTCAACGTGGGCGTAGCGGTCGCGTTTGGTCAGCTGTTCGCTAATCATCGACCAGTTCAGGGTGTCACGGTGGTAGCGTAACCCGCCGATTCCCATGTTTTCAGCCAGCTGAATGTCGGTTGCGCGGTCGCCAATCACGTAGCTATTCGCGGTATCCAGCGCCTGTTCAGCCAGATACTGTTCGACCAGCTTCACTTTTGGTTTACGGCAGTCGCATTCGTCTGCTGGCAGGTGCGGGCAGATCAGCACCTCATCAAACACCACGCCCTGCGAGGTGAAAATCTGCATCATCAGGTTATGCGGCCCGTCAAACTCAGCCTGCGGGAAGCTTTGCGTTCCCAGTCCATCCTGGTTGGTGATCATCACCAGTTTATAACCGGCTTTTTGCAGCTTGAGCAGGGCAGGGACAACCTCCGGCTCAAAGGCCAGTTTGTCAAAGCGATCAACCTGAAAGTCACTTGGCGGTTCTGAAATCAGGGTTCCATCACGGTCAATAAAAAGATACTTCTGGCTCATACTTGCTCCGCACGTAAAGCGTCAATGACGCGCTGGCTTTCTTCACGGGTGCCGACGGTGATCCGCAGGCAGCCGCTTAATGAAGGTTGTTTGTTCTGGTCTCGTAAGATAATGCCCTGATCCCACAAAGATTTAAACACAGAACTGGAAGCGGTAAAGCGGGCCAGAATATAGTTGGTTTCAGAGGTGAAAACCTGCTCCACGCAGGGGATAGTGTTTAGGGTATCCACCAGGTACTGACGCTCTTGTAGGATCTGCGCTACGCGTTCACGCATGGCGGCAATGCCTTGTGGCGTCAGCGCCTGGGCGGCGATATCGGCTACCGGCGTCGACAGCGGGTAGGGGGCGATCACTTTCAACAGCAGGTTAATCACCTCTTCATTGGCCAGCGTAAATCCGCAGCGCAACCCTGCCAGCGCGAACGCCTTGGAAAGGGTACGCAGAACCACCAGGTGTGGATATTCCGTTAACCAGCCGGCCAGCGTCGCCTGCGGACAGAACTCAATGTACGCTTCATCGGCGACCACAATGGCTTTACCTTGGGTCATTTCAAGCAGCGAGCGTAGATCTTGTGGGTTAATCAACTGGCCGGTCGGATTGTTTGGGCTGCAAACGTAAACCACCTTCACGCCATTAAGCTTGTCGGCAATGCCCTGGAGATCGAGCTGCCAGTCGGCAAGCGTAGGCACGGTGCGGCATTCCACGCCGATGGTCTCAGCGCTGACGCTGTACATGCCGTAGGTCGGCGGGCAGTAAAGAATGGCATCCTGGCCGGGTTCACAAAACGCGCGTACCAACAGTTCGATACCTTCATCTGCCCCTCGGCTAACCAACACCTGCTCCGGTTTAACGCCCGCGTACTGTGCGTAATTCTCAATCACCGCTTTTGGCTGACATTCCGGGTAACGGTTAAGCGTCTGCTGGCTGAGCTGAAACTCAACGGCCGTCGGAAACTCGTTGGCATTCAGCCAGACGTCGCCATTACCGCCCAGACGACGGGCAGACTGATAGGGCGTCAGTTCGCGGACATTTTTACGGGCTAAATCGGTGACGCTAAGAATGTTGTCAGTGCTCATGCTTGCTCCTTGAGGGCGTTAACACGCAGGGTGACGGCATTTTTGTGGGCGGTCAGTCGCTCCGCGGCGGCCAGCGTTTCGATGGTTGAGGCGAGAGCTGAGAAACCTTGTGGCGACAGTTCCTGGACGGTCATCCGCTTTTGGAAGTCTGCCAGCCCGAGGCTTGAACAGGTCGCGGTGTAACCGTAGGTCGGTAGCACGTGGTTTGTCCCTGAGGCATAATCACCGGCGGATTCCGGTGACCAGTCACCGAGAAACACGGAGCCGGCGCTGGTGATGTCATCGACCAGTTCACGGGCGTTACGGGTCTGAATGATCAGATGCTCTGGGCCGTACTGGTTAGAAATGGCGATGCACTGCGCCAGATCCCGGGTCACAATCAGACGGCTGGCGCTCAGCGCCTGACGCGCTGTTTCCGCGCGTGGTAGTTCAGCAAGCTGGCGTTCAACGGCGTCAGCCACGCGGCGGGCCATCCCGGCATCCGGCGTCAGCAGGATCACCTGAGAGTCCGGGCCGTGCTCGGCCTGCGAGAGCAGATCGGAGGCGACGAAACCCGGGGTCGCGCCACTGTCGGCAATCACCAGGACTTCGGAAGGGCCGGCCGGCATATCAATGGCCGCACCGTCCAGACGCTGGCTTACCTGGCGCTTGGCCTCCGTTACCCAGGCATTACCGGGGCCAAAAATTTTGTCGACTTTGGGTACCGATTCGCTACCGAAGGCCAGAGCGGCAATTGCCTGGGCGCCACCGACGTTAAACACTTCTTGCACACCGCACAGCTGCGCCGCATACAAAATTTCGTCGGCGATAGGCGGTGGCGAGCACAGCACCACGCGTTGGCAACCAGCAATACGGGCCGGGGTGGCAAGCATCAATACCGTTGAGAAGAGTGGGGCCGATCCCCCCGGAATATACAAACCGACGGAGCTGACCGGACGGGTCACCTGCTGGCAGCGCACGCCGGGCTGCGTTTCAATATCTACCGCGGGCAGTTTTTGCGCGTTGTGAAACGTTTCAATATTTTTCACCGCGACCGCCATCGCCTGCTTGAGGTCATCACTCAGACGCGCGCTGGCGGCGGAAATCTCTTCGGCACTGACTTTCAGCACGCTGACGGTGGTTTTATCAAATTTGGCGCTGTATTCGCGCAGCGCCGCATCACCGCGTGATTTGACGTTATCCAGAATGTCGCTGACAGTACGGGTGATGCTGTCCGAGGCAGAGATTGCCGGGCGCATCAGCAATTCGCGTTGCTGCTCTGTGCTGCAGGTATTCCAGTCAATCAGGGTATTGAAGCTCATGGTTGTTACTCCATTATCGGGTGTTGCCGGATGGCGGCGCTGCCTTATCCGGCCTACAAGACCCGTAATATCAATGATTGTGACAATTCTTGTAGGCCTGATAAGCGAAGCGCCATCAGGCATCAGATCACTCCATCATCTTCTCAATTGGCAGCACCAGAATCGAACTGGCACCGAGCGCTTTCAGTTTTTCCATGGTTTCCCAGAACAGGGTTTCGCTGCTGACCATGTGCATGGCCACGCGCTGCTGATCGCCTGCCAGTGGCAGAATAGTTGGACGCTCTGCGCCTGGCAGCAGGGCGATGACCTCGTCCAGACGTTCGGTTGGGGCGTGCATCATGATGTACTTGGATTCGCGGGCCTGAATCACGCCCTGAATGCGGGTCAGTAATTTATCGATCAGCTGCTGCTTGGCTTCCGCCATCTCGCCGTCGCGCTGGATCAGGCAGGCTTTGGAGCGGTAAATCACTTCGACTTCACGCAGGCCGTTGGCTTCCAGCGTGGCGCCGGTTGAGACCAGATCGCAAATCGCATCGGCCAGGCCCGCACGCGGGGCAACTTCTACTGAGCCGTTTAGCAGGCAGGATTTAAACGTGACGCCTTTCTGATCGAGATAACGTTTCAGCAGGTGCGGGTAGGAAGTGGCAACACGTTTACCGTTCAGCGAAGCCGGGCCGTCCCAAGCTTCGTCCGCCGGGGTGGCTAACGAGAGGCGACAGCCACCGAAGTCGAGACGACGCAGCGTAAAGTAGCGCGGATCTTCGCCCTGCGCCCGGCGGTTGAGCAACTCTTCTTCTAAAACGTTTTCACCAATGATGCCGAGGTCAACCACGCCGTCCATCACCAGACCCGGAATATCGTCATCACGCACGCGGAGAATATCAATCGGCATGTTCTCTGCCATCGCAATCAGGCGCTGGGTGTGAAGATTAATTTTAATGCCACAGCGGGCCAGTAATTCGCGTGAATCATCGCTTAAGCGGCCTGATTTCTGCATAGCTATGCGTAAACGGGTATTGTCTAACATTCTCTTGTCCTCGTTATCCTGTCTGAATCGGTCTGGGTCACGCACCAAAAAAAAGCCCCCGGAAGAATTCTTCCGGGGGCTTTCTCATGCGCTCATGCACCACTGGAAGAGTTAAATGTCTCCCAGCACACATCGCCTGAAAGACTAGTCAGGATGATGGTGATGATGGTGTTTAAATTGAGCGCATGTCATAAAATTTTCTCGATGAATGTTTATTCATTTGATGTCTTTTAACCTAAACCACTTTAGTCACCGAAAGCAAGGGCTTTTTTTGATCATTAATTCATTTCATATTGATACTATGAATTGTCAGCCACCGTGGGCTGGCGTAGCCTTGGGTAACAGGCCACAAGTCAGGAGAGAAGGCATGAAAAAGGTCGCAATTGTCGGGTTAGGTTGGTTAGGCATGCCGTTAGCCATGTCGCTGGCGGCGCGAGGCTGGCAGGTCACCGGCAGCAAAACCACGCTGGATGGGGTGGAAGCGGCCCGTATGAGCGGTATCGAAAGCTACTCGCTGCGCCTTGAACCTGAGTTGGTGTGCGCGTCAGACGATCTTGATGCGCTGATGGATGTCGATGCGCTGGTCATCACGCTGCCCGCCCGCCGTAGCGGTCCGGGTGAAGATTTTTATCTGCAGGCGATGCAGGAGTTGGTCGACAGTGCGCTGGCATACCGCATTCCACGGATTATTTTTACCAGCTCGACGTCGGTGTATGGTGACGTACAGGGAACCGTGAAGGAAGGCTCGCCGCGCAATCCGGTGACGGCAAGCGGTCGCGTGCTGAAAGAACTTGAGGACTGGTTGCATAACCTGCCGGGGACCTCGGTAGACATTGTGCGCCTCGCCGGGTTGGTTGGACCGGGCAGACACCCAGGGCGTTTTTTCGCCGGTAAAACGGCACCGGATGGACAGCATGGCGTCAATCTGGTGCATCTGGATGATGTCGTGTCTGCAATCACCCTGCTGCTCCAGGCACCGAAAGGAGGACACATCTATAATATATGTGCGCCTATGCATCCGGCGCGTAATGTGTTCTATCCCCAGATGGCGCGTTTGCTGGGGCTGGAACCGCCGGAATTCCGGGACGGTGTGGATAACGGTAAAGGTAAAGTCATTGACGGCAACCGAATTTGCAATGAACTTGGGTTTGAGTACCAGTATCCCGACCCGCTGGTGATGCCGATGGAGTGACAGACCAGCAGCGTGCCGTCATATACCGCCAGGGGGCGAGTATGAAACCACTGCTGGACGTTCTGATCATCCTCGACGCGTTAGATAAAGAGGGAAGTTTCGCGGCGGCGTCGGCAAAATTGTTTAAGACGCCGTCCGCGCTGAGTTATACCGTCCATAAGCTGGAAAGCGATCTGAATATTCAATTGTTGGATCGCAGCGGGCATCGGGCGACGTTTACCCGCACCGGGCAGATGCTGCTGGAAAAGGGGCGGGAGGTACTGCATACCGTCCGCGAACTCGAAAAACAGGCCATCAAACTGCACGAAGGTTGGGAGAACCAGCTGGTTATTGGCGTGGATGACACCTTTCCTTTTTCACTGCTGGCCCCGCTTATCGAATCCTTCTACCAGCACCACAGCGTCACGCGGCTTAAATTTATCAACGGTGTACTGGGCGGTTCCTGGGAGGCGCTCACCCAAGGGCGGGCCGATATTATCGTCGGGGCGATGCATGAACCGCCTACCGCGAGTAACTTTGGTTTTGCGCGTTTAGGTGACCTCGAACAGGTGTTTGTGATCGCACCGCATCACCCGCTGGCGCAGGAAGACGAACCACTGCAACGGCGTACCATTAAACGTTTCCGTGCCATTGTGGTGGGGGACAGTCCTCATCTGGCGAGCTTGTCGGGTTCTCAACTGCTTGACGATCAGGATGCAATCACCGTTTTTGACTTTAAAACCAAGCTGGAACTGCAGATCAGTGGGCTGGGATGCGGGTATTTACCGCGCTATCTGGCACAACGTTTTTTGGACAGCGGTGCCCTGATAGAGAAGAAAGTGGTCGCACAAATTATGTTTGAACCGGTGTGGATTGGCTGGAATGAACAGACGTCAGGATTAGCCAGCGCCTGGTGGCGAGATCAGATTTTAGCAAATAGTGCTATCGCAGGCGTTTATGTAAAATCGAGTGTCGATAAATCAGGCGGTTAGATAAAAATATTTATTTTTGGCTATCTCATTCTCTTGTTATTTCTCTCCAATTTAGTGCAAAATACGCCGCTTGCAAAAAATGACATTAGCCGACGTTTTAATACGCGTCGGTTATTTTTTTGCATCAAACCAATCATTCATAAAAGAGGCCGGGCTTCGTACCGGATAGATACTTACTAAAAACCGACAGTTGTTGTCGCTGAGGAATTCGTAAAAATGGGGCAATTTTTTGCTTACGCGACGGTATTCACCGTAAAGGGGAATGACCATGTCGCATAACGTTACTCCAAACACCTCTCGCGTGGAATTACGTAAAACGCTTACGTTGGTTCCGGTTGTCATGATGGGCCTTGCCTATATGCAGCCGATGACGCTGTTCGATACATTTGGTATCGTTTCGGGCTTGACCGATGGTCATGTCGCGACGGCTTATGCTTTTGCGTTGGTTGCCATTCTCTTTACTGCGTTGAGCTACGGTAAACTGGTTCGCCGTTTCCCGTCTGCTGGCTCTGCGTACACCTATGCTCAGAAATCCATTAGCCCGACCGTAGGCTTTATGGTGGGCTGGTCATCGCTGCTGGACTATCTGTTCATGCCGATGATCAACATCCTGTTGGCTAAAATCTACTTTGAAGCGCTGGTGCCGTCGGTACCGTCGTGGATCTTTGTTGTCGCGCTGGTGGGCTTTATGACCATCTCGAATCTGCGCAGCATCAAGGCCGTCGCGAACTTCAATACCCTGATTGTTATTTTGCAGATGGGTATTGTGGCAGTGATTGTTGGCCTGATCATTTACGGCATTATGCACGGCGAAGGCGCAGGCACGCTGACCAGCACCCGTCCATTCTGGTCTGAAGGCGCGCATGTGGTGCCGATGATTACCGGTGCAACTATCCTGTGCTTCTCGTTCCTTGGTTTTGACGGCATCTCTTCGCTGTCAGAAGAAACCAAAGACGCAGAGCGTGTTATTCCGAAGGCTATCTTCCTGACCGCGCTGATTGGTGGCCTGATCTTTATTGGTGCCTCCTACTTCCTGCAGCTGTACTTCCCGGATATCTCTCGCTTTAAAGATCCGGACGCGTCACAGCCGGAAATCATGCTGTACGTTGCGGGTAAAACCTTCCAGTGGGGCGTGCTGGTGTTCTCCAGCGTCACCGTACTGGCATCCGGTATGGCGGCACATGCGGGCGTTTCTCGTCTGATGTACGTGATGGGGCGCGATGGCGTATTCCCGACCCGTTTCTTCGGTTATATTCACCCGAAATGGCGTACTCCTGCATGGAACGTGCTGCTGGTGGGTGCGATTGCGCTGCTGGCAATCAAATTTGACCTGGTGACGGCGACGGCGCTGATCAACTTCGGTGCGCTGGTGGCGTTTACCTTCGTGAACCTGTCTGTGATTTCACAGTTCTGGATCCGCGAAAAACGCAACAAGACGCTGAAAGACCACTTCAACTACCTGGTCATGCCGGTGTGTGGTGCTCTGACCGTCGGCGCACTGTGGGTTAACCTGGAAGAAAGCTCGATGGTTCTGGGTCTGATCTGGGCGGGTATTGGTCTGGTTTACCTGGCTTGCGTGACCAAAAGCTTCCGCAATCCGGTTCCACAGTACGAAGATATCGCGCAGTAATTGATGTTTGCCGGACTGGGGGCCTTGCGCCACCATCCGGCAAATTGCCTAACCGGAGACATGTTCTCCGGTTTTTTTATACCTGTGTGTTAGTTTCTCTTCTTACACAATCTCTTCGGCGTATTGCCAGAGTGATTTCAGCAGCACCAGCTTCTCTTTATTATCCGCATACTGTTGACTCAGCATCTGCAATTCATTGGCATATTGCTGTAAAAACTCTGCGGTAAACACCTGACGGCGATGCTCCAGCCAGCGCTGCTGTTCAGACTCATCCAGCGTGCCGGGGAAGTTACGCGCGCGGTAATTAAACAGCAGCTTTTCAATACGCTTATCAACAAAGGTAATATCCAGTGCCGGTAAATTGCGTGGGTCGGTTTCCAGCACGATTTTCATCGCAGCGCGGTCGGCATCGCTGAAAAAACCGTTATACAGTTGGGCATCCACGTTGTCTGACGGTGTGAAGGGTTCTGCCTCGGAAAAAATAGCCACCACTTTATCGCGAACCTGCGGGTTTTCACGCAGGATTTTGAGGTTATCCAGACAATGCTGGCGGTTAATTCCCAGTCGGTCAGCATCTTCCGGGCGTAGCGTGTTGGCCTGTGCCAGAACCGGGCATTTGTTGATGTGCACCAGTTTCACGGGTACCGCTACGTTATCGCCCAGGTCGGCTTTGGCGGTGTAAAGGCGCTCACGCAGCGTGTCGCTGTCCAGCTCAAGCAGGGGAGAAATATCACCGGCTAAGTCAACCATGATGACCGCGTTACGATTGTCCGGGTGCCAGGCGAGCGGCGCAACCCAACTGGTATTGCCGCGCCATGCGCCGAACATGCCAGAGACATGAACCAACGGTTTCATTTGTGGGACATCGATCAGGGCGGCCAGCTTGTGTTTGTTCCGGTGGCTATAGAGATAGTCGAACAGACGAGGCTGACGCGACTTAACCAACTGCGCCATCGCAATGGTGGCGTACACGTCGGCCATCGCATCGTGGGCGTTGGCGTGTTCAATGCCGTTGGCTTTGGTCAAATGCTCAAGGCGGAAACTGGGTAACCCGTCGTCGTTTTCTGGCCAGTTAATGCCTTCCGGGCGCAGGGCATAACAGGCGCGCATAACATCCAGTAAATCCCAACGTGAATTATCGTGCTGCCAACTCCAGGCGTAGGGGTCGTAGAAATTGCGGTACAGGATATTGCGCGTCACTTCGTCGTCGAAGCGCACATTGTTATAGCCCACAATACAGGTTTTGGGCACGGTAAACAGGGCGTGAATGCGGGCAGCAAACGTTGCTTCGTTCTCTCCTTTTTCACGCGCTTCCTGTGGGGTAATACCGGTGATAAGTACCGCTTCCGGGTGCGGCAGATAGTCGTCCGCAGGCTTGCAATAAAAAACCTCTGGATCGCCGATAATGTTGAAATCGTTATCCGTGCGGATGGCCGCAAATTGCGCGGGCCTGTCCAGCGCCGGATGGGTACCAAAGGTTTCGTAATCGTGGAAGAGAAACGTAGGGTGCTGCTTGCCGTCATTCATTGTTCAGTTATGTCCGGGATCAATTTAGCGCTTTTATAAGAGTACCAAAAAATAGCGAGGTAATCAGCAAAGCGATTATCTGTTCGGGGAATCAGGTCGCAATAAAATTGAGATGAACGGTGCTTTTATATATTTCTTGAATTAATTAAACGACCGAAACTGTATTTATTGGCATGATTTTCATCAAGGATAATTTCATTTTAATAATTTGATTGATAACAATTATTGTTATTTTTACGGTTAATTGTTGAGTTTTGGAAGTTTTAAAAGTCTTTGTAAACAATAGGTTCTGATTCGTCAGGATGTTCTTGCTTCACTGTAAGGAAATGTGAGTGAGATTAAAAATTAATAATATAAACTCCATATAATAATTGGATATATCTAATAACAGGAGGTTATATGAGCATTAGTCGGCGTAACTTTTTGCGCGGCGTGGGTATTGGCTGCTCCGCATGCGCAATAGGAACTTTTCCACCGGGGGCACTGGCGCGTAATGCACCAGAGAGTATCAAGGGGAAAACCTCACTCACGCCAAGTTTGTGCGAAATGTGTTCATTTCGCTGTCCCATTCAAGCTCAGGTCATTAATAATAAAACCGTTTTCATCCAGGGGAACCCTAATGCGCCGCAGCAGGGTTCCCGGGTCTGTGCCCGAGGGGGCAGCGGCGTGAGCCTGGTTAACGATCCGCACCGTATTGTTAAACCGATGAAGCGTACCGGCCCGCGTGGCGCTGGAGAATGGCAGGTCATTAGCTGGCAGCAAGCCTATCAAGAAATTGCCGAAAAGATGAGTGCCATAAAAGCGCAATATGGTCCTCAGGGCGTTGTCTTCTCTTCTAAATCCGGCTCGCTTTCCGGTCATTTATTTCACCTGGCGACGGCCTTCGGTTCGCCGAACACCTTTACCCATGCCTCGACATGTCCCGCCGGGAAATCCATTGCCGCTAAAGTGATGATGGGCGGCGATCTGTCCATGGATATTGCCAACACCCGTTATATGGTCTCTTTTGGCCATAACCTCTATGAAGGTATTGAGGTTGCCGACACGCACGAACTGATGACCGCGCAGGAGAGAGGCGCGAAGATGGTCAGCTTCGACCCTCGCTTGTCCGTATTTTCCAGTAAAGCGGATGAATGGCATGCCATCAGGCCTGGCGGCGACTTGCCGGTACTGATGGCAATGTGCCACGTCATGATTAAAGAAAACCTGTATGACGCGCAGTTTGTGGAGCGTTATACCACGGGGTTTGCACAGCTGGCAGAGGCCGTACAAGAGACAACGCCTGAATGGGCGCAAAAGCTGGCTGATGTTCCTGCTGAAGTTATTACCCGCGTAACCCGAGAAATGGCGGCCAGCGCGCCTCGTGCCATCGTCAGCCCAGGCCACCGCGCGACGTTTTCTCAGGAAGAGATCGACATGCGGCGGATGATCTTCACCCTCAACGTGCTGCTGGGCAATATCGAACGTGAAGGTGGCATGTACCAGAAAAAGGCGGCGGCAACCTACAACAAGCTGGCTGGCGAAAAGGTCGCGCCAGTGCTGGCAAAACCGGATGTGAAATTACCGAAGCCAACCGCGCAGCGCATTGATCTGGTGGCACCGCAGTTTAAATACATCGCCGCGGGTGGCGGGGTCGTGCAAAGCATTATTGATGCCGTGTTAAAGCAGACTCCTTACCCGGTGAAGGGATGGATCATGTCCCGACATAATCCTTTCCAGACCGTGACCTGCCGACCCGATCTGGTCAAAACCGTGGAACAACTGGATCTGGTGGTCAGCTGCGACGTCTATTTAAGTGAAAGCGCGGCCTATGCTGACTATCTGTTACCGGAATGCACCTACCTTGAGCGTGATGAAGAAGTCTCTGATATGTCAGGGCTGAATCCAGCTTATGCATTACGCCAACAGGTAGTTGAGCCCATTGGCGATGCTCGTCCGAGCTGGCAAATCTGGAAAGAACTGGGTGAACAGTTGGGTCTCGGGCAATTTTACCCGTGGCAGGATATGCAGACGCGCCAGCTGTACCAGCTCAATGGCGATCACGCTTTATCCGCAGAACTGCGTCAGAAGGGATATCGGGAGTGGGGCGTACCGCTGTTATTTCGTGAACCTGAGGCCGTGCGCCAGTTTGTCGAGCGCTATCCTGGCGCAGTGCCCGCGGACAGCGATGGTACCTACGGGGAGCAACTGCGATTCAAATCCCCGTCAGGCAAAATCGAGCTTTATTCCGCAGAGCTGGAATCGTTACTTCCCGGCTACGGTATTCCACGCGCCCGCAATTTTGCCCTGAAGGGTGAAAATGAACTCTATTTCATCCAGGGCAAGGTGGCGGTTCACACCAACGGAGCAACGCAATATGTGCCTTTACTCAGTGAACTGATGTGGGATAACGCGGTGTGGATCCACCCGACGACCGCGCGTGAAAAAGGGATTAAAAGCGGTGACGACATCTGGCTGGAAAACGCCACTGGCAAAGAAAAAGGTAAGGCGCTGGTCACGGCCGGTATTCGACCCGATACGCTGTTTGTTTATATGGGGTTTGGCGCCAAGGCCGGGGCTAAAACGGCGGCAACCACGCACGGTATTCACTGCGGTAATTTACTTCCGCACGTGACCAGTCCGGTTTCCGGAACGGTGGTGCACACCGCTGGCGTGACGCTGCGTCGGGCATGAACAAGGAGAACATCATGAATCAATCCACAAATCCCTATGTCATGCTGCATGACGAAAAACGCTGCATTGGCTGCCAGGCATGTACGGTTGCCTGCAAGGTTCTGAACGATGTGCCGGAGGGGTACAGCCGCCTGCAGGTGCAGATCCGCACCCCGGAAAAAGAGTCAGACGTCCTGTCTCATTTTCAGTTTGTGCGGGTTTCTTGCCAGCACTGTGAAGATGCGCCCTGCGTGAGCGTTTGCCCGACCGGTGCTTCATTTCGTGACGAAAACGGTATTGTGCAGGTGGACAAGTCGCGCTGTATTGGTTGCGACTATTGTGTTGCGGCCTGCCCGTTCCATGTGCGTTATCTGAATCCGCAAACGAGTATCGCTGACAAATGCAATTTTTGTGCAGATACCCGCCTCGATGCCGGGCAAGCGCCGGCCTGTGTTTCTGTTTGTCCAACCGATGCGCTGAAGTTTGGCCGCCGCGACGACCCGGAGATCCAGCACTGGATAAGTCAAAAAGAGGTATATCGCCAGCAGGATACGCGCAGTGGTGAGGTGAGTCTTTATCGGCGTAAAGAGTATCATCAGGAGGGGAAAGTATGAATGCTATCTGGGGAGCAGAGCTTAACTATGCGCCGGACTACTGGCCGCTGTGGCTCATTTACGCAGGTGTGGTCATCCTGCTGATGATTGTGGGTCTGGTGGCGCACGCGCTGCTGCGCCGGATGCTGGCACCTAAAACCGCAACCGGTGAAGAGCATCGTGATTACCTCTACTCGTTAGCGGTCCGCCGCTGGCACTGGGGAAATGCGCTGTTGTTCGTTCTGCTGCTGGTAAGCGGGTTGTTTGGTCACTTTTCGATAGGGCCGGTGGCGCTCATGGTGCAGGTACACACCTGGTGTGGCTTTGCATTACTGGCCTTCTGGGTGGGTTTCGTGCTGATAAATGCCACTACCGGCAACGGCTGCCACTATCGGGTGAAATGTAGCGGACTTATTTCGCGCTGCCTGCAGCAAACACGCTTTTACCTGTATGGGATAATGAAGGGTGAAGCGCATCCGTTTGCCGCGACGGCAGAGAGTAAATTTAACCCGCTACAACAACTGGCCTATCTGGCCATCATGTATGCGCTGGTACCGCTGTTGATCATCACCGGTTTGCTGTGTCTTTACCCACAAGTTATCGGCGCAGGTCCGGTTATGCTGGTGTTGCATATGGCGTTGGCGATTATTGGCATTCTGTTTATTTGTGCGCATATCTACCTGTGCACACTGGGCGACACGCCGGGGCAAATCTTTCGCAGCATGATCGACGGCTATCACCGGCATCGCAGCCATCACGCAGATGTATCACCGCGTAAAGGGTAATGTAGTGCGAATTTATCACTACCCGTTTATCTGATACCTGCATTCCATTGCAAGAAAATGTGCCTTAAGTCACATTTTCTTGCAATTTATCCCTGTTTGTTCTTCAGAATTTCCGTAAAAAGAACGGCTATTTTTCCTTTTCCTGAGGACATGCTGTTGAAACGCCGTCTGTTTATTACCGCTTCCCTTTTCGCGATGAGTTTTTCCTCCGCTTTTGCGGCGGATGTCGCCAGTTTTGCTCCCCAACCTCCGGCTATCAATGCGGGTGCGTGGGTGCTGATGGATTACACCACAGGCCAAATTCTTACCGCAGGTAATGAGCACCAGCAGCGCAACCCCGCCAGTCTGACCAAGCTGATGACCGGCTATGTTGTTGACCGCGCCATCGACAGCCAGCGTATTAGCCCGTCAGATATTGTCACCGTTGGGCGTGACGCGTGGGCGAAAGACAATCCGGTATTTGTCGGTTCATCGTTAATGTTTCTAAAACAAGGTGACCGCGTTTCAGTACGTGACTTAAGTCGCGGCTTAATTGTCGATTCCGGCAACGATGCCTGCGTTGCGCTGGCGGACTATATCGCCGGTGGGCAGCCACAGTTTGTCGCGATGATGAACAGTTATGTGCAAAAGCTGAAGTTGCAGGACACCCATTTTGAAACGGTGCACGGACTGGATGCCCCAGGCCAGCACAGTTCGGCTTACGATCTGGCTGTGTTATCGAGGGCTATCATTCACGGCGAGCCTGATTTCTATCATATGTACAGCGAGAAGAGCCTCACCTGGAACGGCATCACCCAGCAGAATCGTAACGGTTTATTGTGGGATAAAACCCTGAACGTGGATGGGCTAAAGACGGGACATACCTCTGGTGCCGGGTTTAACCTGATTGCATCTGCGGTAGACGGACAGCGTCGATTAATCGCCGTTGTAATGGGGGCCGAGAGTGCGAAGGGGCGTGAAGATCAGGCGCGTAAGCTGCTGCAATGGGGACAGCAAAACTTTGACACAGTGCAGGTTCTGCGAAGTGGTAAGCAGGTAGGCGTTGAGCGGATCTGGTATGGCGATAAAGAAAAAATCAGTCTCGGTACCGAGCAGGATTTTTGGATGGCGTTGCCTAAAGCCGAAGTGGCGAATATTAAAGCAAAGTATGTGCTTGATAAGAAAGAGCTGGTCGCCCCCATTGCCGCACATCAGCGCGTGGGCGAAATTGAACTCTACGACCGGGATCAGCTGGTGGCACATTGGCCGCTGATGACGCTGGAGTCAGTCGGTGAGGGGGGCGTGTTTTCGCGCCTGAGCGATTATTTTCACCATAAGGTGTAGATTTCTGTTTGTGCACCAAACTGGCAAGACTGCGAATCTGCTCACATAATAATCACTATTTCCTTGAGGCCGTAATACGCAGAAATTATACTGTATTTTTATACAGTACCATGCGGGAGGTTATATGGAGTATGAGATAAAGCAGGTAGAAAGACGCAGGATTGCCGGGTTTCACATGGTTGGACCGTGGGAACACACGGTAAAGCAGGGGTTTGAACAGCTGGTTATGTGGGTCGACGGTAACCAGATTGTGCCGCTGGAATGGATAGCCGTCTATTACGACAACCCAGACGTGGTTCCGGCAGATAAACTGCGCTGCGATACCGTAGTTTCAGTGCCTGAAGGTTTTGAGATCCCGGAAAACAGCGAAGGGGTGATCCTGACTGAACTGGCGGGCGGCGACTATGCCGTGGCCGTTGCCCGTGTTGAAAACCATGACTTTGCCACACCCTGGTATCAGTTTTTTGACCGTCTGTTGCAGGATTCGTCCTGGCAGTTATCGGCCAAACCGTGTTTTGAAATTTACCGAAACAATGGTGTGGAGGACGGATACTGGGATATTGAAATGTACGTGCCGGTGCAGGCGAAGTAACGGTTTTGGGTGTGAATCAGGATAAAAGGCCTGTTGATAACGGTGATGTTTTCACTGAAAAAACAGGTACAATTCTGTTCTTTGCTATTCCCTGACGGAGTGCATGAGTGCGTGCAGATAAGTCACTGAGTCCTTTTGAAATTCGCTTGTATCGTCATTATCGTGTGGTGCATGGTATTCGCATCTCGCTGGCGTTTCTTCTCACTTTTCTGCTGGTTCGCCTGCTGGACATCCCTGAAGGTACCTGGCCTCTGATCACGCTGGTGGTGATCATGGGGCCGATTTCCTTTTGGGGCAATGTCGTCCCCCGAGCTTTTGAGCGTATTGGTGGCACGATTCTGGGTTCGGTCCTTGGGCTGGTGGCGCTCCGGCTGGAGCTCTTTTCATTGCCGCTGATGCTGATATGGTGTGCGGTGGCGATGTTCCTGTGCGGTTGGCTGGCATTGGGTAAAAAACCGTATCAAGCGCTGCTGATCGGCATCACGCTGGCCGTCGTGGTTGGCGCACCTGCGGGCGATATGAACACGGCACTCTGGCGCGGGGGGGATGTGATTCTCGGCTCGCTACTGGCAATGCTGTTTACCTGGATCTGGCCGCAACGCGCATTTATACACTGGCGTATCCAACTGGCGCACTGCATTACCGGCTATAACCGTGTATATCAGGCCGCGCTATCACCCAACTTACTTGAACAACCCCGGCTGGATAAGCACTTACAGCAGTTGCTGAGTGACGTCGTTAAAATGCGCGGCTTAATCATTCCGGCCAGCAAAGAAACGCGCATTCAAAAATCAGTTTTTGAAGCCATTCAAACGATTAATCGAAATCTGGTGTGCATGCTTGAACTGCAAATCAACGCGCTGTGGGCAACGCGGTCCAGTCATTTTGTGATGTTGAATGCGCATACGCTGCGTGAAACTCAGCTCAGAATGCAACAGGCACTGCTGACGATAACGCACGCTCTCTATGAAGGTAATCCGCAACCGGTGCTTGCCAACACCGAAAAACTCAATGATACGGTGACCGAGATGCGTCAGCTGATTGATGAACATAAGGGCGACAACGTTGCAGAAACGCCTATTCATGGTTATGTCTGGCTGAATATGGAGATGGCACGACAGCTGGAACTCCTCTCACATTTAATCTGTCGTGCTTTGCGCAAATAAAGCGCAGATGAGGGGATTGGTTCTACTGCTGCTTCGATTCAGCAACGATTAAGGGTATGATACTGAAAAGGCTAAAACCATTGGTAACTGCAATGGCTTTACCCTCGATAATTCAGGTTTCAACCGTGTATTGTCAATGCAGATGCAACTTGAAGTATGGCGGGCATGAAAGTAATGTTGACCCACTTTAGCCGTTGTTTAAACGAATCCGAATCTCACATTATCAGGGGTGTAAAAATGGAAACTACCAAGCCTTCTTTCCAGGACGTGCTGGAATTTGTTCGTCTGTTCCGTCGTAAGAACAAACTGCAACGTGAAATCCAGGACGTTGAGAAAAAGATCCGTGACAACCAGAAACGTGTCCTGCTGCTGGACAACCTGAGCGACTACATCAAGCCAGGTATGAGCGTTGAAGCGATCCAGGGCATTATTGCCAGCATGAAAAGCGACTATGAAGATCGCGTGGATGATTACATCATCAAAAATGCCGAGATCTCTAAAGAGCGTCGCGACATTTCTAAAAAGCTCAAAGCCATGGGCGAAGTGAAAAACGGCGAAGCGAAAGCAGAGTAATTGTTGCAAACGATAGGGGCGTAATGCGGCCCCTATCGTCCCTACTGTAATTCAACCCCGCCCGTTACCATCCGTAGCAAATGCTGTTCCGGCCAGTGTGTAGTCAGTTTTTTCTGCACCAGCATCCATTTGATGTAGTCAATGTCATGACGCGTTCTGTCCAGCATCAGTCCAACTACGCTGCCGCTGTGGGCAACGTTCACACCGTATAAATCACATTCTTCAACCAGCGATAATAACGAATCGAAATCCGGTTTTGGCAACAACATCTGGCTGGCAATGGCGCTTAGCGTGGCTGCTTCGCCCATCCGGTACGGATTTTGGCTAATGCAAGCTTCCTGTACTTTTTCCCATGCTCGTTTGAGGGCAGGCACACCAGCTTGTAATCCGGCCTGGCGCGGGATCCGGTGATAGTCTGCCGTGCGTAACGTTTCCGGACTTTCGAGAACCAGCAGGTCGAGGTGGGGCTGCGCTTCACAGGCGATCTGAGTGGATGCGTCGTTATGATCAAAAAGCGTTAACTGGCGAAAAACGGTGCTGTCGGTAGGTTCGAGCGAAACGCAAAGCTGCGCTAACGTGGCTTCATCTAACTGATGGCCCAGATGGTGGGCGGTAGCGATGGCGGTGGCGGCAATATCTGCCGTACTGCTGGCCATCCCTTTGGCGATGGGGATCGTAGAGTGGATATCAATACGAATATCCTGACTGACATGTGCCGGATATTGCCAGTGCTGCAACAAGCGGTCAACCATCGACCGTGAAAGAGGCCGCTCATCGGCAAGCGGCGATCCGGAGCTGACTTCAACGGTGCTGTACCATTCAACCGGGCAGGAGACCAATTTCTCGCTGCCCAGAATCCAGCCCTGGATAAGTTCTCCGCATGATGCGGGGCATTGCGCAACAGCCACGTCTTTTCACCTTTGTGATTAGCAATCTTCGGCGCATAGTGTCATGGCGATCGCGCTATTACCATGATGTGCCGCAATCTGCGGCACAGCAGTGTTAAGCGGGAATGCTCAGCGTCACAGTTTCTGCAATCGCTATACGCATTACGTCTTGCGCGATCATCAGCTCTTCGTTGGTATTGATGACGGCCACTTTGACCATCGCGTTTTCTGTCTGAATGAAGGTCGCATTACGTTGGTTTTTGTCCTCATCTACCGCCAACCCTAAGAAATTGAGGTTGTGGCAAATTGCTGCCCGGGCGCGGGCAGAGTTTTCGCCGATACCACCGGTAAACACCAGCGCATCCAGACCGCCCATTTGCATAATGTAGCTGCCAATGGTGGCACGAATTCGTTCGGCAAACAGCGTCAGCGCCAGCGCTGCCTGACGGTTTCCGCTATCAGCCGCCTGTTCCACGTCACGGTAGTCAGGTGATATGCCGGATACGCCAAGTAACCCCGACTCGTTGTTGAGTAGCTGATTTAGCTGCTGTGGTGTTTTGCCTTCACGCTGGGCAATCCACGGCAAAATGGACGGATCGATGTCGCCGCTACGGGTGCCCATCATCACGCCAGACTGTGGGGTAAAGCCCATTGACGTATTAACGGATTGTCCGCCCTTGATGGCGCAGATGCTGCTGCCGTTGCCCAGATGGCAACACACCACCCGCAGAGCGCTGAGCGGCACGCCCAGTTTTTCAGCCAGCGTATGGCTGACGTATTTGTGGCTGGTACCATGGAAGCCGTAGCGACGAATACCCAGCTCCGAATAATAACGCCAGGGCAGGGGATAAATAAAAGAAGGCTCGTCGAGCGTCTGATGGAAGGCCGTATCGAAAACTGCTACAGCAGGTGTCGCCGGTAACAGTTGGCGAAAAATAGCAATACCCAGCGCATTAACCGGGTTATGCAACGGAGCCAGTTCTGCCAAACGTTCTATTTCTGCCAGCGATTCATCGGTGACTAAAACTGAATCTTTAAAGGATTCTCCGCCGTGTGCGACGCGATGCCCAACACCGTCGATGTCTTGTAAGCTATTAATGATGCTGTGACTGAGCAGTTTTTCCAGTAACAGCGTTACCGCTTCACGGTGATCGGCAATCGGCAGTGTTTCCTGCCATTTTTGCACCGGGGTTTTTATCGTGACCTTTGCATCAGGCATCCCGATGCGCTCGAGCAGCCCCTGACAGAGCATCTCGCCCTGCGGCATCGCCAGTAACTGAAACTTCAGAGAAGAGCTGCCTGCGTTAATGGCCATTATTTTGTGAGACATGACGGTTCCTTTGCGTGCAGAAAATTGAACATCTCATCAACGCCGGTATTGTTCACCGCGCTGGTAATAAAAACGTTTTGCGCCCCGGCCTGCATCAACCAACCCTCGACGAGGGCAATCTGCTGCGGGTTAGCTAAATCGGCTTTGGTCACCAGACCGATAACGGGCCGGTTCATGGGGCCGGTAAATCCAGGAGAAAAAGGTGACCAGGGCGCGTCAGCGTTGAGCACCAGCGCGATAACGTCGGCTTCACAGGCGCTGACCAGCAGCGCACTGTACAGGCAGCGGTTCTCCAGATATTCCCCAGGTGTGTCTATCGCCGTGGGAGACCAGACGATAGCCTGGGTTTTCTGATAATGAAGCGCTTCGCCACGCATACACTGGGTGAGCGATGTTTTCCCACTTTGGCTGGGTCCAATGAACATGATGCGTTTCATTACGTCATGTCCGCGTAATCGGGCAGGCGGTAAAACGCATCATTTCGCCCAGCGTGCGGGTAACTTGTTTCAGCGCGTACTCAACGGCCGAAACATCACCGGTTAATACGACCGCGCCGGTAAAGCGGTCCAGAAAACCAATCTCTACGGCACCCGATTTAGTGGCGATATCACAGGCGATAATGGAGGCTTCGCTGGGCGTAATAGTTAAAATGCCAATCGCCGAGACTGAATCCTGCAAGCCAAGTTTCTTGAACAAATCTTTACCAGGATTAGCAATAAGATGCGCCAGTGTGACCTGTTTTCCGGGCACATATTCCTGAATCATACGATCCGTCGTCGGCTGCATTTCCATCACCCCTCCACCATTTGGCGCCACATGCTTTCATGCGGACGTGGGATCACCGAGCGATAGACCAGCAGACCTTTTTCACCAGCACTTTCGCTGGCGACCGTCACGGCGTTATTCACATCGGAAACATCGCCCGCGACAACCATGTAGCACTTACCGCCAATACCAAACGCCATATGCACTCTTACCAGCGTGACATTGGAGGCTTTTACCGCGCGGTCGGCGGCACAAATACAGGCCGCAACGCTCCAGGTTTCAACAATCCCTACCGCCTGACGTTTATCTACACTATTGAGTCCACTGATCGCCGGCAGAACGCTGGCATGAATGTTAGGCAGGACCAGGCTGTCGACGAGCATATCTCCAGCAAGTGAGGTTCCTGTGGCAATGGCCTGCTGTATTGCGCCAACGTCACCACCCAGCATCAGCAAAAATTTTCCCGGGCAGATGGTTTTACTGACCAGCAAATTCACATTAGCGCTTTTCAGCATCGCATCGCCGGCTTCCATTCCTTTGGCAATGCTGGTGAGTTCTAAAATCCCTATAGCCTGAGACATGGTTAACCTCTTATTACCGTGATGGACTGATCTGTGATTTCGCTGACAATACCGTCAATACTGGCGTGAACCTGCGCACCTAATGCGCCCTCGGGGATCTCTGCAACACATTGGCCGCGCACAACGCGCTCCCCTTTTTGCACACAAGGAATGGCACTGGCACCAATATGCTGGCGTAACAACAACGTTGTTTTTTCAGTGGGATGATCTGTCTGGTCTAATGGTGCATCGTGATACCAGTCACTGAGACCCAGTTTGGTAATAAGCCGTTTCACCGGAATCAGACGGTACTTCGCCATTTCATCTTCAGGGTTTAACGGGCCTTCATAACGATGATTGAGCGCACGTAGCTCGCGTTTGAGCATGCGGTTAATGCGCATCGGAGAAATCCCCACCGGACAGGCCACGCTTTCACAGACGTTGCATTCTGAGCAAGTCAGGGCGGTGAGCAGTAATTGCGGTGTGGCGGCCTGCTGATAGTTGACCGCGCGAACCAGCAAATGTGGTGAGAGTTCATGACCAATCAAGTGTCGTGGACACAGATCCGTGCACAAGCGGCACTGCTCGCAGACGGTTTTGGCAACTGAGAGCACGGTCCGTTCATCCTGCATTCGTCGCTGGATCAGCGCATGGGATTTCGGTAGTACCAGCAGGCCACCGGTCGTTTTACTGACTGGCGTATCCAGAGAAGTAATCAGACCGCCCATCATCGGACCGCCGTTAATAAATCCGGGGTCATCGACGGTAGCGCCGCCAGCCAGTGCCAGCACTTCGCGCAGCGACATACCGACAGGTACGGTCAGGGTAACCGGCCGGGCAACTGCGCCATTGACGGTTAATGTACGACGCGTAACGGGGAACTGCTGTTCAACGGCTCGTGCGATGTTAAGTACGGTCTGGACGTTATTGACCACCACGCCCACACTAACCGGGAGAGCAGCAGGAGGCACCCGCCGTCCGGTTGCCATCCAGATTGTCAGCACTTCATCGCCAGCCGGGTAGACATCAGGCAAAATGTGTAACCTGATATCGGCGGGCAGGAGAGGTGTTAACGCACTGATGGCTTTCTGATATTTTTCTTTAAGGGCGATAATGCCGGCGCTGGCGCCAGTGGTCTTCATGGCATACTGCACGCCGCGTATCAGTCGGGCCGCCTGCACGGCCATTAATTGCTGATCAACCTTCAGCATCGGCTCGCATTCTGCAGCATTGACCAGAAACGTATCGACCTGCGCCTGCAGTTTGACATGGGCAGGAAAGCCGGCACCACCGGCTCCCACTACACCTGCAGCGCGCACGCGATCGCGTATTGTCTGAGCATCATAACAAATGGGTTCAGCCGTCATGGCTGTATTCATAATAATTCCTCAAGCAGTTCTTGGATGGCAGCGGCATCAGCATCGCGGGGATTCGTTTGCAGCGTGGCATCCGCCAGAGCCGCCTGAACCATCGAGGGAATACGCTGTGACCAGGTTTGCTTTCCGTCTTTGAGCGCGTCTGTGAAAGAGGGTAACGCACACTGTTTTTTGAGTTGCTCAATATGATGAATTAGCGCATTGAGTGCCGCCGTATCGTTTGCGTTATCAGGGCATAAGTGGCAGGCCTTCGCGAAGCGGGCATACCGTTTTGTGGCCCTGGGATCGCGGGCATTAAAGTGAATCACAGAGGTCAGGAGTAGTGCGTTAGCAAGGCCGTGCGGCAGATGAAACTGACCGCCAAGCTGATGCGCTATGGCATGGTTAATTCCAAGACCAGCCTGGCTAAACGCCATCCCCGCGAGGGTTGAGGCGTTGTGCATTTTTCCTCGGGTAGCCAGGCAATCGCCTTTGCTGACGGCGATGGGCAGATACTGGAAGACAATTTGCGCTGCTTTTTCAGCCAGGGCGTCAGTGAAGTCGCTGGCCTTGGTGGAGACGTACGCTTCAAGCGCATGCGTCAGCACGTCCATTCCGGTATTGGCGGTGATGGCAGGCGGTACGCTGACCACCAGCATTGGGTCAAGGATCGCCATATCCGGGTAGAGGGCATTATTAAATAACGGATATTTAATGCCTTTCTCCGGATCGCCGATCACGCAGGCGCTGGTTACTTCAGAGCCTGTGCCGCTGGTGGTGGGGATGGCTACACAGGTTTCGATTTCGATGCCAAACTGACGGCTGAACCAAACAATCGCTTTCGCTGCATCAAGCGCCGACCCTCCACCAAAGCCAATCACCACATCCGGTCGCAGGGACTGCATTTGTGCAATCCCTTGTACTACCGTATTGATGGTGGGATCTGGTGTGATATCACTGAACACGCTAATGCGATTATCCGCAGGTAACGCATCGCGCAGCGTTGCAATCAGCGGCGAACGCGCAAGAAAACCATCGCAAATAATCCAGATATGCTTATTCGTGAAGCGTTTGAGCACGCTCAAACTGCCCTGGCCGCTGTACAATCGAGTTTGCAGTGAAAAGCTATTCATTACGGCCTCATTAGCGGATAGAAAAACCGTTGGTCAGCACGCAACGACGAGAACGTGCAAACGTTCGCGCAGACGTTGTCCCTTCACCGGTTGGGGTTGCGATGGTAAAGGTGGTGAAACCTTCGCCGCCGACGCCAATACCGGCGTAAGAGGGGCCATTTTTCACAAAAATAGACGTTTGCAACGTGCGAGCAGCAAGATTCAAACGCGACACATTTTGTGAGTGCATAATGGCAGTATGGTGCAGTCCCTCTTCAACCTTCAGCGCCAACGTTAGCGCACTGTCAAAATCGTTAACCGTCACGACAGGGAGCATGGGCATCAACTGTTCGCTGGTAACCCACACATCGTCAGCCTTGACGACGCCTATCAACAGACGAGGCGCTTTTGTCGGAACGGGTATACCCGCCGCTTTCAGTAACGTTGCCGGGCTTTTTCCGACAAGTTTCTTATTCGCCATTCCCTCTGGCAGACAGGTGGTGCGTAGTTTGTCCACTTCTTCGCTGTTTAGCAGCAACGCCCCAAAAGACTGCATTTGTTGAATCAGCCGTTCGGCAACCGCTTCGACAACAATTAGGCTTTTCTCTGCAATGCAGGGCAGATTGTAATCAAACGATGCGCCGTTGATGATGTCTTCTGCTGCCTTCACCAGATCGGCGGTTTCATCAACGATGCATGGGGGGTTCCCTGCACCTGCGCCAATGACTTTTTTCCCACTTTTCAAACCCATAGCTACAATACCTGGGCCACCGGTAATTGCCAGAACCGCGATTCTATGGTGTGCCATCATCTGCTGGGTAGCCTCAAAAGTGGGTTCTGTGACCGTGACAACAAGATTTCGGATCCCGCAGCAGCGAAAGGCAATATCTTCAATCATGGTAATCAGCTTGAGTGAAACCACTTTAGCGCCCGGGTGCGGGCTGAAGTAAACGCTATTCCCTGCTGCTAACATACTGATGCTGTTGTTAATAATAGTTTCCGTTGGGTTGGTGCTAGGAGCAACGGAACCCACTACGCCAAAGGGGGAATATTCAAATAGCACCATGCCGCCATCACCGGTGAGGGCGGTTGTGGTTAGATCTTCAATACCGGGGGTGTTATCCAGCGCGGCTTTATTTTTGAGAAATTTATCTTCTTTGTTGCCCATTCCCGTTTCGGTTGCGCTTTCTGCCGCCAACAAGGCCAGATGAGGTGTCAGTTCTTCCCGTAGAGCACTAATAATGGCGCTACGGGTTTTCAGTGGGCATTGCTGATAACGTAAAAAGGCCTGATGTGCGGCATCGATTGCTTCACCGACGGATGGAAAAATACCGCCACCCTTTATCTCTGCTTTTGCCGGTTCGAGCTGTTCAGTCAAAATAGTGCGGATAAGGGTTTCAAGTTCTGACGTATTCATTGATGTGTTCTCACGTTAATCGCCGTAATGGCGGTTTCTGCAATGTCCATATCCTGCTCAACGCTTCCTCCGCTGATGCCAAGACCCCCAAGGAGTAAACCTTCTCGCCATAGTGCGTATCCGCCACCAAACGTGACGACTTTTCCCTGCATATGGCTTTCCAGACCGTAAAGTGCGGCGCCCGGTTGCACCGCTGCGCTCAGTTCATGGGTGGCGGTTTTCATCGCCACGGCGGTCCACGCTTTTTTCGGCGCCAGCTCGCTACTGACGAGCAGGGCATCGGGCATGCGCCAGGTCACTGTTTGTGTACCGTTTGCATCCACAATGCTGATGACAACAGGAACTTTGAGTGCTTGTGCACGCGCTACCGCCGTACGCGTAAGCTGATGGAGTTCCTGAAATGACAATGACATAGCAGACTCCTGAACTGCCGATGTCTGGGTCACTGCCACGTAACGCTCAGCCACCTTCTGAATGAGCGTGTTTTGGTGCGCGTCATAATCTTCAGCCCTGGCGAGCGCATATAAGCAATCGGACAGGCGGTTGATATAGCGCATCAGTACCTGTCGGATGGAGGCATCTGTGGAGAGTTCGACAAGCCGTCTTTCAGCGCGACGGGCAAGCGTGCGGGCGAAGTGCAGACGGCTGGCGGCTTCACAGCGTCCGGGCAAAATAAAACTGTGCAGGGGGGGCACTCGCGCCATCGCGGTATCGATGGCAGCCTCAAGTGCTGCAATGTCTTCCGAGCTGATGTAGCGTTGGGCGGGCGTGGGCTGTTCGCTTTCACTGGCCAGTTCGGCACTGAACCAAAACAGCTGTAACTGAATTTCTTCAAGTAACACACGGTGTTGCGGGCTTTGTGCCGCGCAGACGCATAGGCTCAGCGCCGCGTTGAGTTCGTCCAGCGTGCCGTAAGCCTCAACGCGCGGGTGTGTTTTACTGACGCGCTGTCCGCTAAAGAGCGCTGTCGTACCGGCATCGCCTGTTCGGGTATAAATCGCCATAGTTCCTCCTAGCGAGAAAGCGTGTCGACAATGCCAACGATGGCCAGATCGATAGCCTCATTGGGGCCGCTAAAAACGTGTCTGGCGCTGGAGCCGCTGCTGAGTAAAACCAGCTCACCGGTACCGGCACCCACTGAGTCAACTGCGACCTCATCACCCGCTGTTGGCGATTGCGGTAGTTCGCCGTCGGCTGTTACCCGACGTACCAGTAACAGTTTTTTTCCAACCAGTGACGGAGATTTTTGCGTGGATACCACGACGCCTGTAACGCGTGCCAGATGCATGGTTCACTCCTGCTTAATTAATTGGATATTGCGCATACTGACGGTTTCTTTTGCCAGTGCGGTCACAACACATCGACGGCGTAGCACCAGAAACCCACCTTGTAATCGGGCTACATCGGCATAACTTAAAAGCGTCTCGGGATGCAGAATGATGGTTTGCCCGCGTTCATCACTGAACTCCAGCGGCAGTCGCGCGAGTTTTCGTACGGGGATCGCCGGTAGCAATTGATGCTGCAGCGATATCTTCACGCGAACGCCACAGGCCAGGGCTTCGTGGAGAGTGATCGCTGACACATCGGATGAATCGTGTTGCGCAATATGCGCCAGCAGCGGTAAATCAGCGTGCTCAATAATCAGAGCGGAGTACTGACAAACCAGCGCCCGGGGATCGGCTTCCCGTAACTGCGCGACGCTCAGAGAGAGCGAACTGTCCGCGCGTTTTTGTAATCGGGAGACGACCTCCCCGATGATGCGTTGCAGCAGTTCATTGTTCATCGTGAGCTCACCAGCGTGGCGAATGCCTGTGGGCTATCCGCCCCTGCAGCATTGGCTTCGTCAGTGTCGATATGCATTTCAAGACGCATATCCGGCGATACGCGAACGGCAACGTTATCGAAGATCAGTCTGCGTTCATCTCCATTGATGGCGACGGAGACTTTATCGCCATGTGACACGCGTAGGATCAGCGCATCAAGCGGTGACATATGAATGTGCCGCTGGGCGACAATCACTCCGCATGAGATATCCAGTTCAGCAAAAGGACTCACCAGGCGAATGCCCGGCGTTCCCTGAATATTGCCGGACATACGCAACGGCGCAACGATACCCAGCGTACGGGCGTCGGTGCGGGAGATTTCTACCTGGCTGGTGCTACGCAGCGGTCCCAGCAAACGCACATTTTTTAGCTGGCCTTTTGGACCCACCAGCGTAACGGTCTGATCTGCGGCATATTGTCCAGGCTGCAGCAGACCTTTTTTCTCGCTGATGGGCTGATTGGGAAACAAACGAGCGTAATCTTCAGCACAAAGATGGATATGACGATTAGAGATCCCCAGTGGAATAGGGCGCTCGCGCATTTCATCCAGTACTTTACTGACCGTAGTCTCCAGTTGCTGTTTATCCATTACGCTTCACCTCGTTTGCCAGAATGCAGGCAGAGTGAGCGAGGCTCTCCCTTCTGGCGCGGACAGGCAGGGTCGAGACATAAATTGCAGCTAATCAGGTCTGTATCTTGTGGTGCTTCGGGTAATTCACTTTCCACAACCACCTGTACTTCCACCTCGATAGGTGTGGATTCAGGGATGGGCTCAGGTGTCGAAACGACGCTGTGCGAAAGGATGCCTTCCCCGGGTCTGGAAATGACTTTGTGCGCAACCAGACCTTCCCGCTGGTCTGCAAAGCTGGCACCGGTGGAAATGGCCGCCTGCACGGAGGCCACATCCCCGATGATTTTGATCACCGTCCAGCCTGAGCCGTTGGTTTTTTCGAGGCCCACCAGCGTGATGGAGGCGGCTTTCGCCATGACATCCGCGCAACTGATGGCTAATGCCAGACCACTAACTTCAAGTAATCCCAGTGATTGCTTCACGCTGTGCTCCTTGTTGCAACGGTTTAAGCGGATTTAGGTAAAATGGCTTCGACGTCGCTGTGTGGACGCGGGATGACGTGGCAGGATT
>NZ_SZXN01000041.1:0-42656 GCF_005281195.1 Citrobacter sp. wls613 | reverse complement strand
CCTCGCCAACGGCGCTGGCGGCAGCGCTGCCAGCGTCTACAGCAGCTTTAACCGCGCCGACATCCCCACGAACCATGACGGTGATAAGGCCCGAGCCAATTTTTTCGTAACCAACCAACTGCACGTTAGCGGATTTCACCATGGCATCAGCGGCTTCAATAGCGCCGACAAGCCCTTTTGTTTCAACCAGTCCCAGTGCGTTATTCATACTGCTTTTCTCCTGTGGATTATGAGTGGCATTCCCGGAAGGGAATGCCTTTAACCAGCCGCGCAGCGTTATTGCCGATGCGCCGACAAGCGTGGCTATCTTGTTGATACGTCAGCGTAAAAAGTGGCGCTGAGGTCGGTAAATTTTTGTAGTGCACTACCAGTTGTTCCCGGTTACATCCAATGCCGACGAGCAGCGGTGACTGACATGCCGCCAGCCATGCGCTGTGGATGATGTCGGCGGAATGGCTCTCCTGAACCACAAAGGGGATCCCTTCTTCTTCAATACCCAGCAGGACGTCATTCCAGAGTGACATGTCCTCTCCCAGGGTGAAGATCACGATAGCCGGTGCGCTGAGGTTACTTTCCATGAGCAAATGCCTTGTACCAGGAGAGGATAAGCCCAGTTGCGACAGCATTTCGTGGGCCTTCGGTACCGCGAATATTGCCGCGACCCGCAACCAGCCGGTAGTGCGCCAGCGCATCCGTTACCAGCTGTGGAACTTCGAAGTCCAGAGAAGAGCCACCAACCAGAACCACAAACGGGATGTCGCGAATATTTCCTGTGGGGCTAACCTGACGAAGCGCTCTCAGCGCATTGGTGACAAAAACGCGTTCCTTGGCGCTGCGGCGAATGACGCGAACTTTCTCCAGAGCCAGGTCCCCAGGTAATGGCACCAGTTCATCGGGTTTCACCACACAGACCCGGGCGAATACCGTTGGCGGCAGGGGAGAAGGAAAGAACTGAACGCTGCCATCTTCGTGGCGAAGGTGGAACAGGCTTTCTACTTTCGCCAGCGGATATTTTTTGATCTCCTCGGCGAGGTAACGATCTTCCAGTCCCAGTTCACGGGCAATAATCATCGTGACCATATCGCCCGCACCCGCCAGGTGTGTGGCAATAATTTCGCCTTTTGGATTAATGATAGAGGCGTCAGTGGAACCTGCGCCGAGATCCAGAATGGCCAGCGGACGCGTCGTGCCCGGCGTAGTGAGGGCACCCAGGATGGCCGCTTCGGCTTCAGCGCCGCCTACCTGAACGTCGATGTTGAGCTTTTGCGTGATCTCCTGGGCTATCATCGCCATTTGCAGGCGATCTGATTTCACCATTGAGGCAATACCCACCGCCTGTTCCAGCGAGAACTCTCCGGCGAGTCCCCCCGTCACGCTGACGGGAACGGAGGTATCAACTGCCAATAAATCCTGGATGAAGATTTCATGGCTGGGCTTGTTGGTTAACTCCGCCATGGTCTGGCGTACATGTTCCAGCATGCCGCCAATATTGGTTCCTGCTTCGCCGATAACGTTATCAAGCCGTGGGCATTCGCCTACCGCCTTCATAATGGCTTCCGCGCCTGCGGCAACGTCGACGCGAACAGTACGTCCTTGCGACTGGAGTTCGAGGTTTCCGGCAGGAATGGCTCGCGCTTTTACATCGCCCGACGGTGTTTTCACGACGACCGCTGAGCGGTTACCAATCAGGGCACGTGCCATGGGGACAATATTTTTGGTCTCGTCCGCATTCAGGTTAAAAACAGTCGCAATCCCGTAAGGATTGGAGAGCGTTTCAATCACCTTTCCGGGGATGGCGACCTCAATGGCCGCCAGCATCCCTAACGGGATTCGATCGATATAGCGCACTTCGTCGACGATGGGCAGCGGCGTAGTAAGACGGTTGCTGACCAGCACGCCATCGTCCTGTTGCAAAATAACGCCGGTTAGCTGATATCCGGCGCGAACGGAGGCATTAATCATGGTGGCAACATCGGCAAAATCGAATGCTGATGACACCACCAGGATATAAGGCATATCCGCCGGACGGGTTAACAACTCTTCCGGCGTAATTGTGACGCCAACACCTAACCCGACCCCACCAGGTGTTTTAGGGTTGTGGCCTATCATGGTTGACTCGGTGATGATGGTTTCGGTGATCGTCTCCATCGCCACATCACCAATGACCGGCGTGGCTTCGTTAATACGGATGAGCGAAATATCGCTGACATTGATGCCTGCATTTTTTGCTGCAAGCGTAAGCGCCTCCTGAATACCAAACACATTACGTAACGTGCCCTTAATTCCAGTCGTTTCTGCCAGTGCGCTGGTTGTAATGCTCAGCGTGCCAGCGTCATCCAGAGTCGCGAGAGCGACTTCTGTTGATGAGTTGCCTATGTCAATGCCAGCTATATATCGCATCATTTTTCCCTAAAATTAATCGTCACCTTTGAGTTTCTTACGTTCGACGTACAGCACTGCTGCTTCACGCACGAAGGCTGCGCAAATCTTTGCCTGATAACGATTTTCGAGATCGTCGGCGATGGTCATCAGCTCGTCTTTGGTTGAGCGGTATGGGCGCAGGGCGTTGTAGATCTCAAGGATGCGATCGTCAGGCACCGCGGTCAGTTCTGCGGCACGTTCAAAGTTCATCGCCAGCCTGTCACGTCCGGCATCTTTGGCGATATCCGCCTGAATGCGCAGCGTTTCTGGTGTGATACGCATATCCTGTGCGGTGACCTTATTGCTCAGCACATTTTCGAGCGTGAAGTCATCCAGCGTTTTATTGGTGGCGGTTTTTACCCACTCAGGATGTTTATTGGCGAGCGGGTAATCCGTTACTTTCGCGGTATGCGCTGATGAACCAGTCGCGGCTGGAGTGACGGTCTCTCCCTGCAGACTGTTCATTCGGCTCAACACATCCCGAACCATCGATTCAATTGCGTCGGTATTCATGGAGTTATCCTTTATCAAAGCGCCACGCGCAGTTCCTGCGGGTTTTTGCCCGTCACGACGTATTTGGTCTCTTTAATGTGCAGAATGGCTGATTTCGCCTGGTACTTCGGACGCGCCATCTGATCATTCAACGTCGGGACCGGCTGTGGAGATTCACGCTTGGCGTAACGCGCGGCGTTCTTACCAATCTGGCGGTAGGTTTCCAGCGTCAGGAGTGGGGCCTGAGGGAACAGCTCCAGGTTAGAAAGCGGCGGTAACCCCTGCTGGTGGATAACCGTGGTGCCTTTAGACTGGATGCCGATTGAAATACCGGAACCACTCAGACGGTTACCTTCCACGGCGACAAACGCCACATCGGAGGATTTAAAGCAGCGGATGACGCGTGCTTTAATGCCTTCTTCTTCAATACCCGCGATCACTTCGCGCAAAATATTCTTGTGCGGAATACCGACGATATTGACGGTCTGCGAGAGCCCAAACGCCGGACCAACGGCAATAATCACTTCATCCTGCTGCTGACCCTGTTTGGCTTCGCCAATTTCGGTCAGAAAACTGTCACCTGGCGCGGTTGCCATCTGCGGTGCGGTTGCCGCGGCAGACGAGCGGAAAGAAACAGGCTTATCGCTGGTCTGCATTTCAGACAGCACATCTTCAATTATCTGGCGCAGCAGCTTTTCATTGATTTCCATAGTTCACCCCTTAGCCAAGCTCGTTGGGATCAAGTGCGCCGGGGATGTTTTTAATTTCTTCCCAGCGTTCGCCTTGCAGGCGATAACCTGTTGCCGGACCGGCATAATCGTTGACGTCATTCACCGCGGAAAGCACCTGTCCGTCGCCGACGATAATGGCGGAGGTATGCAGATAGTCTCCGGTTAACTTGGCTTTCTGGATGTTGAGCATATCCTGAGCAACATCGGTAAATCCGCCCTGGGCCAGGGCTTTCACCACTTCCAGTCCGTTGCGGTTTTTGCTGATGATCTCTTGCGCAAACTTAATGTCTTCAACGATGTTACGTTCTGGCATATCTTTCGAGCCGTGGGCGTAAGTTGCGGCTTCAACTTCTTCATCGGTGATGGGGGGCAATCCCATTCCAGCAAACACTGCCTGCAGTGCGCGGGCCGCTTTGTTACGAATGGCGATGACGTCTTCTTCACGCACCGGACGCAAACCCCCGTCGACTTTCAGGTCACGCTGGAGAACGTTGTAGTCGTCAAAGTCTTCGGCATCTTCGTTAGAGCCTGCAAACATGTTGTCGTAGTTCGGCACGGCGGAATAACCGGAAGAGATGAAGTCAGTTCCTGGCAGGAATTGCATCAGCAAACGCGCGGTACGGCGCATATCCGAGTGGGTAAAGGTTTGGTCGTTACTGGAGGCGCATTCGAGATCCAGTGACGAGCAGATCAGGTTTTCTGCCAGCACTGCGCGGATACCTGACGGTACGGCGGAAGGGACGCCGATGCAGCTAACGGACCCGTTCTGTAAACCCTGCACGCCAGCGGCTTTGGTGATGTAAATGCAGCGGGCTTCCAGATACAACATGGATTTGCCTTCTGCATAACCCATCTGCACTTCTGAGCCTGAGCCTGAGGTAAAGCGCATTTTCAGACCGCGTGAGGCATAAGAAGAGGCCAGGAAGCCTTTTGACCATGGGGTGTCGTCACCATCGGTAAAGACCGGCTCAGTACCGTACACGGAAATCGTTTCTGCATAGCAGGTATGGCCTAACATGCCGAGTTTGAGCTCGGTGGCTTCTTCCAGTGAGCACTGGGTTAATACGCCGGGACGCCCAACCTGTGAACCGACCAGCAGAGCAATAGCGTTAAACGGGGCATAGCGTGCCACGGCAACGGTTGTTTCCTGCTCGTCAAATCCACGCCATGCGCCTTCTGCTGCATCGGCCGCAATCTGCACCGGGTTGTCTTTAACGTTGGTGACGTGCGCTTGTTGAGAAGGGGTTCTGCGGGCACGCATTTTCTGCATCGACATCATCATTTCGACGACGTTCATATGCGAAACCACTTCGACAATTTTTGCCGGTGTCATCGCGGTGGTCAGCGGAACGATGTCTTTGCGTTTCACATTAGGATCGCAGAGCATATTGGCGAGTTTGACCGAGTCCATCGCCATCACTTCTTCAGCGCGCGCCAGATTAATACCGTAGCGGGCAATGAAATGGTCTATCAAATCAAATTCACTGGCGGCTTTACCATCCAGTTCGGTGACCATACCGTTAACGATTTTTATGGACGGTTTTGGGTCGTTCGGGCTTTCCATCGCAATGAAGCCTTCTTCGATCCACTCCTTAACGAAGCCGTCCTGATTCACAGGGCGTTTCGCCAGTGCTTCAAATCTTTTCGATCTCATGAATCAGCCTCACGGGTATCAGATGTAGGACGGACGATCGTTTTTCGGTTCTGAGCCGAGGGTCGCAAGCACGGTTTTACCGATTTCGCGCGCGGAGATGACGGCCTGACGTACGGCGCCAGAGTCACCGGAAATAACCAGAATGGCTTCGTTACTGAAGCTGGTACCATGGGCAGGGGAGCTATAAGCCACCACTTCGACGTTGGCCGATTTCAGTGCGGTATCGGCCATCAGTACACCAACCGATGCCGGTGCGCCGACGATCACACCACAGGCACGACCAATGGGTGCGCCGAAGGCTTTTTCCAGCGCATAGCTGGCACGTGCGGTGTATTGCATTTCGATGTGACCGGCTTCATTGGCGTAGACATCACCAAATGTGCGATCCAGTTCTTTCAGCGCGACTTCAATTCCGCGTTTTACGTCGGAAACATCGTTGCCGCCGAGGATAATCAGTGAACCGTGGCCTGCTCCGCCTTTGGTATCTCTCGGAAGCTCAATGCTCACCACTTCAGTATTGGTGGCTTTTACTGCTTCATCCGCGGCCATGATATGGGGGCCTGCGCCGGTACGGGCGCCTAGAATGCCAATGGAGCGATAGCGTTTTTCAAGCTTCATCGCGTCCAGTAAGGCGCTGTCGACGTTGGCGATCACCAGACCGACGGTGTCGCCAATCGCGGTGCCGACAAATTCCGTTAAACTGCAGCTTTTCTCTGCCATAGCCGTCTCTCGTGTTGGAAGATTATTTTCAGGGATAGCCTTGTGTTCTGGCGTTGCCACTCGAGCAATCACCTGCGCCATGATCTGTTCAACCAGCTCATTGCTGCTCATCAGCTAATTCCCTTCGGTAAGATTTTTTCGACATCGGTATGAGGACGTGGGATCACGTGTACGGCTTTCACTTCACCCACATTACGTGCGGCAGCGGCGCCTGCATCTGTTGCCGCTTTTACCGCGCCAACATCACCGCGAACAATCACGGTGACCAGCCCTGAACCAATTTTTTCGTAGCCGACCAGCATCACATTGGCTGACTTCACCATTGCATCTGCGGCCTCTATGGCTGCAGTTAAGCCTTTGGTTTCTACCATTCCTAACGCTTCTTGTTGCATAAAGACCTCGCCTGGGTTGTTCCGATTTTCATGACTATAAAAAGAAGCGAGGAAAAAGAATGGCTGACTTGAAACGGAGAGTGAAAAAATAGTAAGCGATCGGTGATATAAAATTGCTTGATATTCTTTTACCTGATTGTTTTTAAATGTTTTTTATTATTTTGTGGATGTGAAAATTTGGTTATGTCAATACCAGATTTACATTTTTGCTAGTGACACGATAAATATCATTTGCTATGCGGGGGAAATGAAATTGTGATGTTTGTTTGAAAACAGAAATCTGCTGTTGGCAATATTTTATTATTTTTATAATGCGTTTTTAATAGGGCTAATGCCCGTTTTTGTTAGCTGTTTTAATAATGCTGACAGCAAGAATTTGTTATCACTACACGATTTTAAAAAGGTGGAAGTGCTCAGATTGCCAACAATTTGCCGACGGCGCTTTTTATAGTAAGCCTTGAAGTACTCTACTGCCAGCAGGGAGTCCGCTGGTACAGACACGAACTCTGCTTAGAAGGTGTCACAATGAACGATTCACTAAAAGCGCAATGCATTGCCGAGTTTTTAGGTACCGGGCTGTTCCTGTTTTTTGGCATTGGATGCCTGAGTGCCCTTAAGGTGGCCGGTGCGAGTTTAGGGTTATGGGAAATATGCATCATTTGGGGTCTTGGGATTTCGCTGGCGGTCTACCTGACTGCCGGAATATCCGGGGCACACCTCAACCCTGCGATTACCATCGCTCTGTGGCTGTTTGCCTGTTTCCCTGGGCGTAAAGTTTTACCCTATACGGTCGCGCAAGTCGCGGGTGCCTTTGGCGGCGCGTTGCTGGCCTATTTGCTGTACGGCAGTTTATTCATTGAATATGAGACGGCGCACCATATGGTTCGTGGCAGTCTTGAAAGCCTGCAACTGGCCAGTATTTTTAGTACTTATCCGGCCTCTGCGCTTAGCGTATGGCAAGCGGCGCTGGTGGAAGTGGTCATCACGTCCATTCTGATGGGTATGATTATGGCGCTGACGGACGATGGCAATGGGGTGCCTAAAGGTCCTCTCGCGCCATTGCTGATTGGTATTCTGGTTGCCGTCATCGGTGCATCAACAGGTCCGCTCACAGGATTTGCCATGAATCCGGCGCGTGATTTTGGTCCTAAGTTGTTTGCCTGGTTTGCCGGATGGGGAGATGTTGCGATGACGGGGGGACGCGATATCCCATACTTTATCGTCCCGATTGTGGCACCGATCATCGGTGCGTGCGCCGGGGCAGCAATTTATCGTTACTTTATTGGCAAAAATTTACCGTGTAATACTTGTAAGCTGGAGGAAAATGAGAACTAGCTTCATGGAAATTGTTTATTTCTGAAATGCAAAAACTGATTTCGTGATCCGGTTTCCTGAACAGCTTAAAAAGTCTCCCCACAATGGGAGACTTTTGTTATGGTCCATTAACACCTTTTATCATTGCGTCTAATAGCGAGATGAAAAGTGAATGTAAACAATATGTTTTTATTTATAACAATAAATTAACTGAGAGGTTTTATCATGATTTCTGCGAGCGCCCTGAACTCAGAACTCATTAATAAAATCGCACAGGATTTTGCACAGGCCACCAGTCTGGCCGTTGTGGTTGTCAATATTCACGGTGATGAAATTTCTGAACTCTTTAATTTTACCCCTTTCTGCCAGTTGATGCGCCAGCATCCGCAGCACAGCACGCGATGCCGTATGAGCGATCGTTGTGGGGGCCTTGAAGCATCAAAATCAGACCAGCCGTGTATTTATCGCTGTCATGCCGGCCTTACTGATTTTTCTATCCCTTTGGTGATTGCAGGCCACTTGGTCGGTTTTGTTTTATGCGGTCAGGTGCGCTTAAGCAATGACGTAGGCCTGGTTGATATTTTGAATGTCGATGATCGCTGGCAAGCCGATCCCGAACTGCTCAATGAATTTCGTAATGTTCCGGAAATGGACTATTCTCGCGTCATCGCCTCTGCAGATTTGCTGAAGTTGATTGTTGAAAATTGCCTTAAAAAACAATTGAATTTCGTTGTCATTAAAGACAGTCCACAGCAGTCAGAGTCGGTGCGTTCAACCCGTAGCCCGACTCCGCATGACAGCAAAATGAAAAAAGCGTTGCGCTATATCGACGCACATTTGTCGGATGAGCTTCGTCTCGAGGAGGTGGCTTCGCATGTTTATCTCAGCCCGTACTATTTCAGCAAGCTGTTCAAAAAATATCAGGGGATCGGTTTTAATGCCTGGGTAAACCAACAGCGAATGGCAAGTGCTAAAGAGTTGCTTTGTCATAGTGACTGGAGTATTGCCAGTATTGCGCGAAATTTAGGCTTTTCGCAAACCAGTTATTTTTGCAAAGTTTTCCGCCAGACATACCAGGTGACGCCGCAGGCTTTTCGCCAGCAAATTAGTGTTGTTTCGTCCGAAGAGTCAGCATAAATAGCAATATTTTGCTATTGCCGATTTTTGATATCGTATTGTATGTCCGTCATTATAAAATGAAAAATAAGGATAGAAGACAATAAATTGTCATAGCGCAACAAAGTAATAGTGTCTGAAGGATAAACTGCACCAGTTTTTATTTTTGTGATGAGATACAGTGTCTGTATGAATGACTTTCTTTATTATTAATTGAAGCTTTCATACGGAATGCAAACTTAAGAATAAGCTGAATGACGCCATAACATTGGCTGAATGAGCGTAAAAGATATTTAAATGAATTTTTGTCATGAGGTGTGTTAATTCATCTCATGCCTGGAGCTTAATAGAATTTGCTCCTGAGCTGACAGGTTTACCACGTTTGTGGTAGGGAAGGGGGTGAGAATCCCCCGCAGCCCCCGCTGCTGTGATGCTGACGACCCCGTATAGACCACTGATCGCGAGATTGGGAAGGACGGGTGAGAATGACGCTAAGCCAGAAGACCTGCCTGTCAGTGACTACCAACAACTTCGGTGGGAAGTGGGTTGCTCAGATGCATACAGTCGAAAGACTGGGTATCTCTACACCCCTACCACCCTGAACAGGATCAGGGTATGGCGGCCAATTTTCGCGCGTTTGTTCTTGCAGGTACCGGAAGCGGCTGTGGTAAAACCACGGTAACGCTGGGCTTGTTGAGTCTGCTGAAAAAACGCGGTTTGCGCGTCCAGCCTTGCAAAGTCGGTCCTGATTATCTGGATACCGGCTGGCATACCGCCGTATCTGGCACAGCCTCCCGCAATCTTGATAGCTTCATGCTCCCCACTTCCACGCTGAACGCCTTATTTTGCGAACATATGCAGCATGCGGATATCGCCGTCATCGAAGGCGTTATGGGGTTGTATGACGGTTATGGTACGGACCCCAATTACTGCAGTTCCGCCGCGATGGCGAAGCAGCTGGGCTGTCCGGTCATTTTGCTGGTGGACGGTAAAGCCGTCTCAACGTCAATTGCTGCCACGGTGATGGGATTCCAGCATTTTGATCCAACGCTGAACATTGCTGGCGTGATTGTTAACCGGGTAAACAGCGAAACGCATTACCAGCTACTTAAAGTCGCCATCGAACTCTACTGTTCGATACCGGTATTGGGCTATGTTCCCCGCGTGGATGGCGTGGCGCTCCCTGAGCGTCATCTGGGACTGGTGACCGCGCGGGAATCAATCGTCAATCAGTTGCCGTGGCAGGAATTTGCAACAACGCTTGAGCAAACGTTAGATATCGACGCGCTGCTGGCCTTAAGCCAGTTAGACACCCCACCGGTGGGCGAATGGCCCGCGCTTCCTGCCGCCGATGCCGGAGCTGGACTGACGCTTGCCATTGCTGATGACGAAGCATTCAACTTCTACTATCCGGATAACATTACGCTACTGGCGCGCACGGGCCTCAATATTGTCCGTTTCAGCCCGCTACACGATAGCCGTCTCCCTGATTGCCAGATGATCTGGCTAGGGGGCGGATACCCTGAGCTGCACGCTGCCGGGCTTGCCCGAAATTCCACCATGCTGGCGCAACTGCGTGCGGCTCATCAGCGCGGTGTGGCGATTTACGCGGAGTGCGGTGGTCTGATGTATCTGGGGAGTTCGCTGGAAGACAGCGACGGCGATATCTGGCCGATGGCGGATATTATTCCCGGTCACAGCAAGATGGGCAAACGTCTGACCCGATTTGGCTATTGTGAAGCGCAGGCCGAACAACAAACCTTACTCGCTGCGCCCGGTGACGTGCTGCGCGGACATGAATTTCACTATTCCGATTTTACCCCTCAAACCCAGGCCGTGATGAGCTGTCGCAAAGTTCGCGATGGCGAAACGTTACAGGCGTGGTCTGGCGGTTGGCAGGTTGGCAATGCGTTTGCCAGCTACCTGCACGTTCATTTTGCTCAGCGTCCTGAGATGCTTAATCACTGGCTGGACGCCGCGAGGAGCGTGAAATGACACTGCTCGCGTGGTGTGTCGCCTGGCTGCTTGATTTTATCATTGGCGATCCGCAGAGCTGGCCGCATCCGGTACGTTGGATTGGCAATCTCATTACCACTGTGCAGCGCCTGGTGCGCCGCTACTGCCATAGCGATGGCATGCTGCGTATCGGTGGCGCAGTGCTGTGGGTTGTGGTGGTCGGCGTGACCTGGGGCGTTTCATGGGGCGTACTGGCGCTGGCGCAATCGCTTCATCCGTGGCTAGGGTGGGGCGTCGAGGTGTGGATGATCTTTACCGTGTTGGCTGGCCGCTGCCTGGCGAATGCCGCACGAGATGTCGAACGTCCACTGCGTGCCAATAATCTCACAGAAAGTCGGGAAAAACTCTCCTGGATTGTGGGGCGTGACACCTCACAATTACAGCCGAAACAGATCAATCGCGCGGTGGTGGAAACCATCGCTGAAAACACCGTGGACGGCATCATTGCACCGCTGTTCTTCCTGTTTCTCGGCGGTGCCCCGTTGGCGATGGCCTACAAAGCGGTGAACACCCTGGACTCCATGGTTGGCTATAAAAATGAAAAGTACCGTGCTATCGGGATGGTCAGTGCGCGACTGGATGATGTCGCGAATTTGATTCCTGCCCGACTGGGGTGGCTGTTGCTCGGGTGCGCTGCATTTTTATGCCGTAAAGACGGCTTCGGTGCATTACACATTGGTTGGCGCGATCGCTACAACCACAGCAGTCCAAACTGTGCCTGGTCCGAGGGGGCCGTTGCCGGGGCATTAGGCATTCGACTGGGTGGTCCTAACGACTACTTTGGCGAGCGCGTTGAGAAACCGTGGATCGGTGATGCACAACGAGACATTTCAGTAGACGACATTTCCCAAACGATACGATTGATGTGGGTAGCATCGACCCTGGCTCTGGCGCTATTTATTGCGCTGCGGTGGCTGTTGGTCGGTGTGGCCTGAGGACAAAACAATGCAATACATTCAGCAACCCCAGGCGATTGAAGCCAAAAGTTTCGACATCATTGGCGACATTATTCGTGAAACCCGCCCGGACTATCAGTTTGCCAGCCCATTACATGAGGCCATCATCAAGCGGGTGATCCACACCACCGCTGACTTCGACTGGCTGGACATTTTGTGGTTTTCCGATGATGTACTGGCGCAGTTTTGCGCCGCGTTAAACCGATCAAGCGTGATTTATACCGATACTACGATGGCCCTTTCCGGGATCAACAAAACGTTGCTGGCAAAATTCGGCGGAGAATGCCGCTGTTACATCAGCGACCCGCGAGTGGTGCGCGCCGCAAAAGAACAGGGTATCACTCGTTCGATGGCCGCCGTCGACATTGCGGTTCAGGAAGAGGGCGAAAAGCTGTTTGTCTTTGGCAATGCGCCGACGGCGCTGTTCCGCCTGATGGAACACGATGTTGCCGTGAGCGGCGTGGTCGGTGTGCCGGTAGGGTTTGTCGGCGCGGAGGAGTCGAAAGATGCGCTGACGAAAAGTCATCTGCCTGCCATAGCTGCCCTGGGCCGCAAAGGCGGAAGCAACGTCGCAGCCGCTATCGTCAACGCGATGCTCTACCACATGCAGGGGGCGCGATGAGCGACCAACCCTTTGACGCACCGGTATGGCACAACGGTAAAGCGCTGCGCAAAGGGTACACCACCGGATCGTGTGCGACGGCAGCAGCCAAAGTCGCTGCATTGATGGTATTGCGTCAGCATTTGATCCATCAAGTATCCATAGTCACCCCGTCCGGGGTCACGCTATGCCTGAACGTTGAGTCGCCGCACATTGAAGGGCAGCAGGCGATTGCCGCTATTCGTAAAGACGGCGGCGATGATGTGGACGCCACCCACGGGATGCTGATTTTTGCTCGTGTGACGCTAGACGATAGCGGCGAAATAGCGCTGCAGGGCGGCGAAGGTGTCGGCACGGTCACCCGCAAAGGAATTGGCCTACCGGTAGGCAGTTCGGCAATCAATCGCACGCCGCGTCAGACTATTGAGTCAGCGGTTCGCGAGGCGATCGGCCCAAATCGTGGGGCACAGATTGAAATTTTTGCCCCGGAAGGTGAAGAGCGGGCGCAGAAAACCTACAACTCGCGTCTGGGTATTCTGGGCGGCATTTCCATTATCGGCACCACCGGCATTGTTACGCCCATGTCGGAAGAGAGCTGGAAGCGTTCATTGTCGCTGGAGTTGGAAATCAAACGTGCGGCGGGACTTGAACACGTGGTGCTGGTGCCGGGTAACCATGGCGAACGTTTTGTCCGCGAACAGATGGGGATTGACACGCAGGTGGTGGTCACCATGAGCAACTTTGTCGGCTACATGATTGAAGAGGCCGTCCGCCTTGGGTTCAAACAAATCGTTCTCGTCGGACATCCGGGCAAGCTCATCAAAATTGCAGCGGGTATTTTCCATACCCACAGCCATATTGCCGACGCACGTATGGAAACTCTGGTCGCCCACCTGGCGCTGCTCGGTGCGCCGCTGGAATTACTGACGTTGGTCAGCGACTGCGATACCACCGAAGCCGCGATGGAGCACATCGATGCCTACGGTTTTCAGCATATTTACGATCATCTGGCTAAACGTATCTGCATGCGTGTCCTGCAGACTTTGCGTTTTACCAAAAATCCGCCGACCTGCGACGCCATCATGTTCTCTTTTGATAACCAGATCCTCGGCAGCAACCGCCCGGTCACAGAGATTGCGCAGGAGATGACATGCTTACCGTTGTAGGGATGGGACCCGCGGGGTTGCATTTGATGACGCCCGCAGCACGCGAGTCTGTCGCCACGGCGGATGTGCTGGTCGGTGGTAAACGGCATTTGCAGCAGTTCCCGGATTTTACCGGCGAGCGGTTTGCCCTTGGCGCCAATATCCCGGAGTTATTAACCTGGATTGGCGAGCATCAGGGGAAGCATGTAGTGGTACTGGCCTCTGGCGATCCGTTGTTCTACGGCATTGGCACCCGGATGGTGGCGCATTTTGGCATTGAACATGTGCGCATTATTCCTGGCATCAGTGCGGTGCAATATCTGTGCGCGCAGTCCGGTATTGATATGAACGACATGTGGCTGACCAGTAGCCACGGCCGTAGCGTCTGTTTCGATGAACTGGCACGACATAACAAGGTGGCGATGGTCACGGATGCCCTGTGCGGTCCGCGCGAAATTGCACATCAGCTTATTGCCCGTGGTAAGGGGCATCGCTGGATGGTGATTGGCGAAAACCTGGCAATGGAAAATGAACGCATCCACTGCCTGCCGCTCAGTGAAATTAATGCCGACTATGACATGAATGCAGTGGTGATCCTCGATGAAAGATGAGCTTTTTCTGCGTGGAGAGAAGGTGCCGATGACCAAAGAAGCGGTACGTGCACTTGCCCTCTCAAAACTTGAATTACACCGTGCCACGCACCTGATTGATATTGGCGCAGGAACCGGCAGCGTGTCGATAGAAGCGGCGTTGCAATATCCATCGCTACGCGTGACGGCGATTGAGCGTAACCCGGCGGCACTCAGACTGCTGGACGAGAATCGCCAGCACTTTGCCTGCGCCAACGTTGATATTTATCCCGGTATCGCGCCGATGACCATCGCGGAAAAAGCTGATGCCATCTTTATGGGCGGCAGTGGTGGTCACTTGACCGACCTGATCGACTGGTCGATGCGCCAACTGCATCCCGCCGGACGGCTGGTAATGACCTTCATTCTTCAGGAAAACCTGAATACCGCGCTGGCGCATCTGGAGCACCTTGGCGTGCAGGGTGTGGACTGCCTGCAAATGCAGGTGTCATCACTGACCACGCTTGGCAGTGGCCACTATTTCAAACCGAATAATCCCGTTTTTGTTATCGCCTGTCAGAAGGAAGGAAACCATGTCTGAGATATTTGATCCCCGTAGTGTGTGGTTTGTTGGCGCTGGTCCTGGCGATCGCGAGCTGATTACCCTCAAAGGTTACCGGTTGCTGCAGCAGGCGCAGGTGGTTATCTATGCCGGATCGCTGATTAATACCGAACTGCTGGAATATTGCCCACCTGACGCTGAGTGTCACGACAGCGCCGAACTGCATCTGGAACAAATCCTCGACCTGATGGAAGCCGGTGTAAAAGCGGGTAAAACGGTTGTGCGTCTGCAAACCGGCGACGTCTCGCTGTACGGCTCGGTCCGCGAGCAGGGTGAAGAGCTGACCAAACGCGGGATTGAATGGCAGGTGGTGCCAGGCGTCAGCGCGTTCCTCGGGGCAGCGGCAGAACTCGGCGTCGAGTATACGGTACCTGAAGTGTCGCAGAGTCTGATCATTACCCGTCTTGAAGGTCGTACGCCGGTACCGGAGCGCGAACAACTGGAGGCGTTTGCCAGTCACCAGACGTCAATGGCGATTTATCTTTCCGTCCAGCGTATCCATCGGGTGGCTGAGCGTCTGATTGAAGGCGGTTATCCGGCGACCACGCCAGTGGCGGTCATCTATAAAGCCACCTGGCCTGAAAGCCAGACCGTACGTGGCACCCTTGAGGATATTGGCGACAAAGTGCGCGATGCGGGGATCCGCAAAACGGCGCTTATTCTGGTCGGCAACTTCCTGGGCTCGGAGTATCACTACTCCAAACTCTATGCGGCGGACTTTAGCCATGAATACCGTAAAGCCTGAGTCTATCGCGTTGTTCTGCCTGACGCCCGGCGGTGTTTTGCTGGCGAAGCGTCTGGCGGCAATGCTACCGGTGACCTGTTTCACCAGTGAAAAATTGCTGGAGGAGGGATTTCTTCCCTTCGAAAACGGGTTTGCCAATGCGGCCCGCGATGCGTTTGCGAACTATTCGGCGCTGATTTTTATCGGCGCGACCGGTATTGCGGTACGTGTGCTGGCCCCGCTGGTTAACGACAAGTTTTGTGACCCGGCGGTGGTCGTGATCGATGAGCGTGCGCAGCATGTCATCAGCCTGCTGTCGGGCCATGCGGGGGGCGCTAACACGTTGGCGCGCTACCTGGCGGGCATGCTGGGTGCGGATCCGGTGATCACCACGGCGACGGATGTGAATGACATGGCGGCCCTTGATACGCTGGCGTTTCAACTGAATGCGCGAATGACCGACTTCCGTTCGGTGGTAAAAATCGTTAATCAGATGCTGGTCAGCAACAAGCGGGTTGGCCTGTGGTGGGACGACGAACTGGCGCAGGACGTCAGTCATTGCGATCGTCGTGGTTTCATCACGGTGACTGACCTGAACCAACTCCCTGAACTCGATGCGCTGATTTGCATCACCTTGCGGACCGATCTCCCCGAGTTGCCCCTTCCGCACTGGAAGTTGGTGCCACAGCGGGTTGTCGCCGGGATTGGCTGTCGTCGCGATACGCCGTTCCCGCTGTTAGCTGAACTGCTTTCCCGCCAACTTGAAGCCCAACGGCTCGATCCGTTGGCACTAAAAGCCATCGGCAGCATTACGCTGAAAAAAGATGAACAGGGGCTTATCCAACTGGCTTCCTGCTGTCGCGTACCTTTCGAAACCTTTACTGCTGACGCGCTGCGTGAGCATGAACACCGTTTTCCTGCCTCATCGTTTGTGCGTAAAACGGTCGGGACGGGGAGCGTCTCCGGTCCTGCAGCCTGGCTGCTGAGCCATGGACAACTGTTAGGCGAGACCCTGCGTGAACAGGGCGTCACTATTACTTTGGGAGTTTCACACTGATGTTAACCGTAATTGGAATTGGTCCTGGCTCGCAGGCAATGATGACCATGGAAGCCGTTGAAGCACTGAAAGCGGCAGAAATTATCGTGGGTTACAAAACCTACACCCACCTGGTAAAAGCCTTCACCGGCGATAAGCAGGTGATCAAAACCGGGATGTGCAAAGAGATAGAACGCTGCCAGGCTGCGATTGAGCTAGCGCAGGCCGGTCATAACGTGGCGCTAATCAGCAGCGGCGATGCCGGAATTTACGGCATGGCCGGGCTGGTGCTTGAGCTGGTCAGCAAGCAGAAACTGGATGTTGAGGTCAAGCTAATTCCAGGGATGACTGCCAGCATTGCCGCCGCCTCTTTGCTCGGTGCTCCGCTGATGCACGACTTCTGCCATATCAGTTTAAGCGACCTGTTAACACCGTGGCCGGTGATTGAAAAACGCATTGTGGCTGCGGGCGAAGCTGACTTCGTGATTTGTTTCTATAACCCGCGCAGCCGTGGCCGCGAAGGGCATCTGGCACGTGCTTTTGAGCTGCTTTCTGCCAGCAAAAGTGCACAAACGCCGGTGGGTATCGTGAAGTCAGCCGGACGTAAAAAACAGGAAAAATGGCTGACCACGCTCGGCGAAATGGACTTTGAACCGGTGGATATGACCAGCCTGGTGATTGTCGGCAACAAAACGACCTACGTTCAGGATGGCCTGATGATCACCCCACGTGGTTATGTACTGTGAATTACGGTGATGTGCTGGTCATGGGCGGTACCAGCGATGCGCGCATGCTTTGCCAGCAACTGGATGCGGCGAACGTGGCTTATACCCTGTCGGTAGCCACCCCAACGGGGAAACAGCTGGCGGGCGATATTAAAGGTCAGGTGCGCTGCGGACGTCTGGAGCGGGAACACATGGTTGCCTGGCTGCAGGAAAACCGTACGCGCTGGGTGATTGATGCCTCACATCCGTATGCCGAAGTGGTGAGTCGTAACATCATGAGCGCCTGTGAAGCGGCGGGCGTGCTGCTGAGCCGCTATCAGCGCCCTGAGCAGTTGAGTGGCTTAACGCATCCGCATCTTTATACCGTGCAGAGTATTCAGCAAGCCTGCGACGTGGCGCGTCGCTTTGGCGAACGAGTGCTGCTAACCACCGGCAGCAAAGATCTGGCTATCTGGCGCGCGGGGCTGCCGGAAAAAACACTGCTGGCCCGCGTACTGCCGGTGCCTGACGTTATCCAGCAATGCGCCGATTTAGGATTTGGCGTTGGCGAAATATTCGCCCTGTGCGGGCCGTTTAGTGCTGAGTTTAATGCCGCTTTTTACCGTCAGTGTCTGGCTGACGTGGTCATCACCAAAGCATCGGGTGCTGAAGGTGGTTATCAGGAAAAAGTACAACCCTGTCTGGATGCCGGGATCCCCTGCATCGTGATTACACGTCCGGCACCGTTGGTGACGGGAGAAGAATTACTGGATAGTCAGGCCGCATTTGCGGCGCGTTTAGCGCGCTGGCTGGCTGTGGCTTAAGGAGTTAGAGATGAAAAAGGCGCTTCTGGTGGTCAGTTTTGGCACCAGCTATCACGACACCTGTGAGAAAAATATTGTGGCCTGTGAACGCGATCTTGCGGCCAGTTGCCCTGACCGTGACCTGTTTCGGGCATTTACCTCCGGGATGATCATCCGCAAGCTCAAACAGCGCGACGGCATTGACATCGACACGCCGTTGCAGGCCCTGCAAAAGCTGGCGGAGCAGGGGTATCAGGATGTGGCTATTCAGTCGCTGCACATCATTAACGGTGACGAGTACGAAAAAATAGTTCGTGAAGTACAAAGTATGCGCCCGCTGTTTGCCCGCCTGACGCTGGGGGTTCCCCTGCTGAGTAGCCATGATGATTACGCGCAACTGATGCTGGCGCTGCAGCAGCAGATGCCGTCGCTTGGTGAGCGAGAAAAAGTGGTGTTTATGGGGCACGGGGCCAGCCATCACGCCTTTGCCGCTTATGCCTGCCTCGATCACATGATGACCGCGCAGGGTTTCCCGGCGCGAGTTGGTGCGGTAGAGAGCTACCCGGAAGTGGATATTCTTATCGACAGCTTAGGTCGCGAAGGGATAACAGCGGTGCATCTTATGCCATTAATGCTGGTTGCGGGTGACCACGCTATCAACGATATGGCCTCCGACGAAGACGACTCGTGGAAAACATTATTTAATGCGGCAGGCATTCCGGCCACGCCGTGGCTGAGTGGTCTGGGTGAGAACCCGGCGGTACGCGCCATGTTCGTGGCACATTTACAGCAGGCGCTGAGCGTGGCGCTGGAGGAAGCAGCATGAGTGGCAAATTGTATGCATTGAGCACCGGGCCAGGTGCTTCCGATCTGGTAACCGTGCGCGCGGCGCGCACGCTCGGCTCGCTGGATATTCTTTATGCGCCCGCCGGGCGTAAAGGTGGCGACAGCCTGGCGCTGTCTATCGTTCGGGAATATGTCGGTGAGCAGACTGAAATTCGCTGCTGCCATTTCCCGATGAGCGCCGACAGTGCCGAAAAAGAAGCCGTCTGGGATGAGGTCGCCGCTGCACTGGTTGCGGAAGTGGAGGCCGGCAAGCAGGTCGGTTTCATCACCCTCGGCGATGCCATGCTGTTCAGTACCTGGGTCTTTTTACTCCAGCGTATTGGTAATCCTGATTGGTTAGAAATCGTCCCCGGCGTGACCTCATTTGCTGCGATTGCCGCGCGCTCAAAAACGCCGCTCGCCATGGAACAGCAGTCGCTGGCGGTCGTCTCGTGCACTGCACCGGAGGCAGAAATCCGGCAGGCGTTAAAGCAGCATGACAGCCTGGTGCTGATGAAGGTCTACGGTCGGTTTGCACGCATCAAGGCGTTGCTGCAAGAAGAAGGCATTCTGGACTGCGCGTTAATGATGTCCGAAGCCACGCTACCGGGTGAGCAGTGCTGGCGCCAACTCAGTGAAGTGAGTGACGATCAGCCGCTGCCGTATTTCTCGACCATTCTGGTCAATAAACAGTGGGAGTATGAAAGATGAAGCTAGAACACCAGCTAAAACAGCTGTCTTTCAGCGGGTTGGCTGCGGCGCTATTGCTGATGATTGTGCCTGAGCAGGCGTTTGCTATGCACATTATGGAAGGCTTTTTACCGCCGATGTGGGCGCTGGCCTGGTGGCTGCTGTTTTTACCCTGCCTGTGGTATGGGCTGGTGCGCCTGCGCCAAATTGTGCAGGAAGATAACCACCAGAAAGTGTTACTGGCCCTGTGTGGCGCGTTTATTTTCGTGCTGTCAGCGCTGAAAATTCCATCTGTTACCGGGAGTTGTTCGCATCCGACCGGGGTCGGTCTGGCGGTGATTCTGTTCGGGCCAGGCGTGGTGGCCATTCTCGGGGCCATCGTTTTGTTATTCCAGGCATTATTGCTGGCACATGGCGGTTTGACCACGCTGGGCGCTAATGGTATGTCGATGGCGGTTATTGGTCCGGTCGTCGGCTATATGGTGTGGAAGATGGCTTGCCGTGCGGGGTTCCGTCGTGATGTCTGCGTCTTCCTCTGCGCCATGCTGGCCGATCTGGTGACCTATTTTGTGACGTCGGTGCAACTGGGTGTTGCTTTCCCTGACCCGTCCGTAGGTGCTACGGGCTCCATCATCAAGTTCATGGGGATTTTCTGCCTGACGCAGATCCCAATCGCTATCGCAGAAGGCTTGCTCACGGTGATGATTTATGACCAGCTCACCAAACGGCAGCTCATCACCGCACAAGGACATTAACCATGAAAAAGACGCTGATTCTGTTAGCAATGGTGATTGGGCTGGTTGTCCTGCCATTTTTCATCAACCACGGTGGAGAATACGGAGGATCAGATGGCGAAGCGGAAAGCCAGATTCAGGCCATCGCTCCGCATTATGAGCCGTGGTTCCAGCCGCTGTATGAGCCAGCCAGCGGTGAAATTGAAAGTCTGCTGTTTACGCTTCAGGGATCGCTCGGTGCAGCGGTAATTTTCTACATTCTGGGTTACACCAAGGGCAGACAACGCCGTGATGACCGGTCTTGACAGGCTGAGCTACCAGAGCCGCTGGTTTCATGTCACACCGCAGCGCAAATTTCTGCTGTGGTTAGTGATGATGATTCTGGCGTTTACCCTGCCTCCGTTGGGGCAGGGTATCGAGCTGTTACTCATTGCCGCACTGAGCTGCTGGCTGCTGCGCATCTCTTTCTGGCGTTGGTGTCGCTGGATGGCGTTGCCGTTTGGTTTTTTGCTGGTCGGGGTAGTGACGATCCTATTCAGTGTGAGTCGCGATCCGCATAGCTTACTGGTTAGTCTGCCGGTGGGTAGCTACTGGTTAGGCGTCACTGAAGCGGGTGTACTCACTGCCAATGCAACATTCTGGCGAAGCCTGGCGGCGCTGGCATCCACCTTTTGGTTGGTACTTAATCTGCCGTTCCCGCAATTAATTCTTTTACTGAAATGGGCGCGCGTTCCGCGCCTGCTGACTGAGCAGATCCTACTGACCTGGCGATTTATTTTTATTCTTTTAGACGAAGCGCTCGCTATTCACCGCGCGCAAACGCTGCGTTTTGGTTATCGTAGCGTGCCGCTGAGCTATCGCTCGTTGGCAATGCTGGTGGGGCTGTTGTTTACGCGTGTGTTAATCCGCTATCAGCAAATGACCACCACACTGGATATCAAACTGTATCAGGGTGATTTTCACCTGTAAGGATAAGTATGCTTGCCACCTCAGCGCTTTGGTTTCGCTATCAGGATGACCCGGTCCTCAAAGGGCTCACGCTGGATTTTTCCGCGCAGGCCGTCACTGGACTGGTGGGGGCCAATGGGTGCGGAAAATCCACGCTGTTTATGAACCTGAGTGGCTTGTTGCGTCCACAGCAGGGGGCGGTGATGTGGCAAGGAAAACCGCTGGATTACAGCAAGCGAGGCCTGCTGGCACTGCGTCAGCAGGTGGCAACCGTATTTCAGGACCCCGATCAGCAAATCTTTTATACCGATATCGACAGCGACATCGCCTTTAGCCTGCGCAATATTGGCGTGGATGAAAAAGAAATTGCTCGCCGGGTGGAAGATGCCCTGACGCTGGTGGATGCACAACATTTCCGTCATCAGCCTATTCAATGCCTAAGCCACGGACAAAAAAAACGCGTGGCGATCGCTGGCGCGCTGGTACTGCAGGCGCAGTATTTGCTGCTGGATGAACCGACTGCGGGCCTTGATCCCTCGGGCCGTACGCAAATGATTGAGATTATTAAACGGATCGTGGCGCAGGGAAATCATGTGGTTATTTCCAGCCATGATATCGATCTTATCTATGAAGTGAGTGACGCGGTTTACGTTTTGCGCCGGGGAGAAGTGCTGACGCACGGCACCCCCGGTGAGGTATTCGCGCGCACGGACCTTATTGAACAAGCAGGATTAACTCAGCCCTGGCTGGTGAAGTTGCACACAGAGCTAGGCTTTCCATTGTGTAAAACAGAGGCTGAATTTTATCGTTGTATGCGAGAGAACGCACTGAAGGAGGCGTCATGACGCAGGCAATAATGTTGCAGGGAACGGCATCTGATGTAGGCAAAAGCGTATTAGTCGCCGGGCTGTGTCGTATTTTTTATCAGGATGGACGACGTACTGCGCCGTTCAAATCGCAGAACATGGCGCTGAACTCGGGTATTACGCCTGAGGGGAAAGAGATGGGGCGCGCGCAAATTTTCCAGGCTGAAGCGGCAGGGATCACCCCAGATGTACGTATGAATCCGGTGCTATTGAAACCGACCAGCGACCGCAAAGCGCAGGTGGTATTGATGGGCAAAGTGGCGACCGATATGGATGCGGTAAGTTACCACGAGTACAAACCGCGTCTGCGCGAGCAGATCATTTCGGTTTATAACAGTCTGGCGCAGGAATTTGACGTTATTGTGCTGGAAGGGGCGGGAAGTCCGGCTGAAATTAACCTGCGCGATCGCGATATCGTCAATATGGGGATGGCGGAGATGGCGCAGTGCCCGGTTGTGCTGGTGGCGGATATCGATCGCGGCGGCGTGTTTGCCTCGATTTATGGCACGCTGGCGCTGCTGCATGATCATGAACGCGCGCGCGTAAAAGGCGTGATTATCAATAAATTTCGTGGCGATGTGGCGCTGCTCTATTCCGGTATTGAACAAATTGAAGCGCTGACCGGCGTTCCCGTACTCGGCGTGATGCCGTGGCTGGATGTTGATCTCGAAGATGAAGATGGCGTCGCGCTGCAAAAAGGGAAGTATTTACGCACCGACAAACGCGATATCGAGATTGCTGTGGTGCAACTGCCGCATATTTCCAACTTTACGGATTTTAATGCGCTGGCCGCCCAGCCGGACGTTCGGGTGCGCTATGTTCGCCACTCGGAAGAGCTGGCAGGCGTCGATCTGGTGATTTTGCCGGGCAGTAAAAATACGCTCGGCGATTTAGTCTGGCTGCGCGAAAGCGGTCTTGCGCACAGCGTGTTGCAGCTACACCGTCAGAATGTGCCGGTGGTGGGGATTTGCGGTGGCTATCAAATGCTCGGCGAGACCATTATCGATGACGTGGAGTCGGGGCTGGGAACGCTGCCGGGTCTTGGCCTGCTCGATACCGTTACCCATTTTGCGCAACACAAAACCACGACCCTGGTTGAAGGGCAAATGTCGGCCACATTGCCGGACTGGCTGGCAGACGCCTCAGGGTTAGCTGTTCGCGGCTATGAAATTCATATGGGTGAAACGGTGTTATCCGGGGAGTGTCAGTCGGTAATGACGCTGCAAAAAGAGGGCGGTAACGTCGCTGATGGTGCGGTGACTCACGACGCTCTGGCGTTCGGCACCTATCTACACGGCCTGTTTGATAGCGATGAATTTACGCGCGCGCTGGTGAATGGCCTACGGGTGCGCAAAGGGTTAGCACCACTGGATTCAACCTTCCATTACGCGCAATATAAATCACAGCAGTTTGATCTGCTGGCGGATGCGATGCGGCAACACATCGATATTGAGAAAATTTATACCATCATGCAGCAACACCAGGAGCCAGTATGATGATTCTGGTTACCGGTGGTGCCCGTAGCGGCAAGAGCCGTCACGCAGAGGCACTGGTCGCGGACTCCCCAAACGTGCTGTACATCGCGACGTCGCAGATATTCGACGAGGAGATGGCGGCGCGAATTCAACACCATCGTGATGGACGCCCTGCGCACTGGCGTACAGCCGAGCGCTGGCAACATCTTGATGCGCTGATTACGGCCGAGAACGATCCGCACGAGGCGATTTTACTGGAATGCATTACCACGATGGTGACGAACCAGCTGTTTGCGTTAGGCGGCGACAGTTCACCGGATGGCTGGGACTACGCCGCGATGGAACGGTCCATTGAGGATGAGATCCGTGTGCTGATTGACGCTTGTCAGCGTTGCCCGGCAAAAGTCGTGCTGGTGACTAACGAAGTGGGGATGGGGATTGTTCCGGAAAATCGTCTGGCGCGGCATTTTCGCGATATTGCTGGACGGGTAAACCAGCGCCTGGCGGCAGCGTCAGATGAGGTCTGGCTGGTGGTATCTGGAATTGGAGTCAAAATTAAATGAGTAAGTTGTTTTGGGCAATGCTCTCTTTTATCAGTCGCTTGCCCGTTCCTGCACGCTGGTCGCAAGGACTGGAGTTCGAGCAATACTCGCGCGGCATCGTCATGTTCCCGCTGATTGGCGTGGTGCTGGGAGGGGTGACGGGACTGGTCTTCATGGCGCTGCAAACCTGGTGCGGTATCCCGCTGGCAGCGCTGTTTAGCGTGCTGACGTTGGCGCTGCTGACCGGCGGTTTTCATCTTGACGGTCTGGCGGATACCTGTGATGGCGTGTTTTCTGCTCGTCGGCGCGAGCGGATGCTGGAAATAATGCGCGACAGCCGCCTGGGGACCCACGGCGGACTGGCGCTGATCTTTGTTCTGCTGGCTAAAGTGCTGGTGGTAAGCGAACTGGCTTTACGCGGAACGCCAATGCTGGCTGCACTGAGTGCAGCCTGTGTGGCAGGGCGTGGAACCGCAGTTTTGCTGATGTACCGGCATCGTTATGCCCGCGAAGAAGGGCTGGGAAATGTCTTTATAGGCAAAGTAACCGGACGACAAACCTGCGTTACGTTGGGGATTGCGGCGATCCTTGCTGCTGTACTGCTTCCCGGCATGCGTGGAGTGGCGGCGCTGGTCGTCACGATGGTGGCAATTTTCATTCTTGGGCAATTATTAAAACGCACGTTGGGTGGGCAGACCGGCGATACGCTTGGTGCGGCCATCGAACTTGGCGAGTTGATCTTCTTACTGGCTCTGCTTTGAGCCAGTCAACACATTGAGAACCCTTATGCAGACTTTATCCGCTTTACTCCACGCGATCCCTTCTCCCGACAGTGCTGCAATGTTACGCGCACAGCAGCATATTGATGGCTTACTTAAACCGCCGGGCAGCCTGGGACGTCTTGAGTCCCTGGCCGTGCAACTCGCCGGTATGCCAGGCCTGAAGGGCGTGCCGCGCGTGGGGGGGAAAGCGATGCTGGTGATGTGCGCCGATCACGGCGTCTGGGATGAAGGTGTGGCCGTTTCGCCGAAAGTGGTTACGGCGATTCAGGCAGCAAATATGACGCGTGGCACGACCGGCGTTTGCGTACTGGCGACCCAGGTTGGCGCAAAGGTTCATGTGATTGATGTGGGGATTGACGCTGACCCTATTCCTGGCGTGGTGAATATGCGCGTTGCGCGTGGCTGCGGCAATATTGCTGAAGGCCCGGCAATGCACCGTTCTCAGGCCGAGGAACTGTTGCTGGAAGTGATGCGCTATACCCGTGAACTGGCGAAAGAGGGCGTCACGCTGTTTGGCGTCGGTGAGTTGGGCATGGCCAATACCACGCCTGCGGCGGCGATTGTTAGCGTACTGACCGGCAGTGATGCTGAGGCGGTGGTGGGGATTGGCGCTAACCTGCCACTCTCGCGGGTGGGCAATAAGGTGGATGTGGTGCGTAGGGCGATCGCCATTAATCAGCCCGATCCCACAGATGGTATTGATGTGCTGGCCAAAGTCGGTGGCTTTGATCTTGTGGGGATGACGGGTGTGATGCTGGGGGCTGCCTCCTGCGGTCTGCCGGTGTTGCTGGATGGGTTCCTTTCTTATTCCGCTGCGCTGGCAGCCTGTCAGATTGCGCCAGAGATTAAGCCGTACCTGATCCCTTCACATTTTTCCGCCGAAAAAGGTGCCCGTACCGCCCTGGCGCATCTGGAACTGGACCCGTATCTCAACATGGGCATGCGTTTAGGTGAAGGCAGTGGTGCCGCGCTGGCAATGCCGATCGTTGAGGCCGCCTGCGCCATGTATAACAATATGGGGCATTTAGCCGCCAGCAATATTGTGCTTCCGGACGGTAAGGAAGCGTAGTCAAGCAGCACCCCGCTCAACGGCGGGGTTCTTGTTGGTTGGGTACGTCGTAACCCCGTTAACCCGATAAAAAAGCTATAATTAACGGATATCTGCTGCGGCGAAGGAAAGGACAATGATGCGTCGTGTAAAACTGTTGTGTTCACTTATCATACTGCTTGCCGGCCAGGGAGCTCAGGCGGTGAGCTATCCGTTGCCGCCAGAGGGCAGCCGCCTGGTCGGCAGTCCGCTGACTATTACGGTGCCGCCAGCCAATACGCAACCGCTGGAAGCATTTGCGGCGCAGTACGGGCAGGGGCTGAGCAATATGCTGGAAGCCAATCCGGGGGTGGATGTCTATTTGCCGAAGTCGGGCTCTACGCTGGTGGTGCCACAGCAGGTTATTTTGCCGGACACCGTGCGTGAGGGTATTGTTATAAACGTCGCTGAAATGCGTCTTTACTATTACCCCAAAGACAGCAATACAGTTGAAATCTTACCCATCGGTATCGGTCAGGCGGGGAGAGAAACGCCGCGCAACTGGGTGACGACGGTACAGCGCAAGCAGGAAGCACCGAGCTGGACGCCAACAGCAAATACCCGCCGGGAATACGCCGCGCGTGGCGAAAGCTTACCGGCGTTTGTTCCGGCCGGGCCGGAAAATCCGATGGGGTTGTACGCCATTTATATTGGCAAGCTATACGCTATTCACGGCACCAATGCTAATTTCGGAATTGGGCTGCGGGTCAGCCAGGGCTGTATTCGCCTGCGCAATGACGATATTAAATACCTGTTTGATACCGTGCCGGTGGGAACGCGGGTTCAACTTATCGACCGGCCTGTTAAATACAGTACTGAGCCAGACGGTAGCCGCTGGGTTGAAGTTCATGAACCGTTGTCACGCAACCGCAGCGAATATGAGTCGGATAAAAAGATCCCACTGCCGGTGACTCCGGCATTACGCAGTTTTGTGGGCGGAGAGGGAGTGGACGTCAGTCGTGCTAATGCAACGCTGGAACGCCGCTCCGGGATGCCAGTGAATATCAGCCAGGTGCAGAGATTCTAATCACTACCCCGCACGGCCTGTATGTTACCGTCAGGCCGCGTGCTTCGTTTGAAACTGACCCATTTTCACAAAACCAATATGGTCCGCCATCAACTGCGCTTCATGTTCACTGTGGGTGACCAGCAGCGCCGTTTGTCCGGCGGCGCGCAAAATATCCCGCACCTCGCCACCCAGACGCTCGCGGGTGCTTTTATCCAGACTGGAAAACGGTTCATCCAGCAGCAGAATATCCGGATGTGGCGCCAGGGCGCGGGCCAGGGCGATACGCTGCTGCTGTCCGCCAGAAAGCTCATGAGGGTAATGGCTGGCGTGGCTGTGTAGTTCAACCATTTTTAACAGCTCGGTGACTCTGGCCTGTTGCGCTTCTCGTGGCAGGCGGCGCAAACCAAAGGCCACGTTTTGTTGGGCTGTCAGATGTGGGAATAACGCGTATTCCTGAAACACCATGCCGACATGCCGTTTTTCCGGCGGCAGATGCACGCCGGGGCCAGCAACACGCCGCTGTGAAACATAAATCTCTCCGCGTTGCAGGCGTTCAAATCCGGCGACCGCGCGCAAAACCGTGGTTTTCCCACAGCCTGACGCACCCAGCAGGCAGGCGATTTCGCCTTTGCGCACCGACATTGAAAAGCCGGTCAGCACCGATTGCTGGCTGTTGCCGTAGGCCACGTGTACATCCTGGAGTCGTAACGCGATTTCTGACATTGTTGCTCTCTCAACCACGGCGCGTCATCTGATGACGAACCAGCAAAATAACAGGCAGTGTGCCGGCTAACACAATCATTAGCGCAGCAATTGCCCCTTCTTCATAGGTGCCTCGCGCCGCTTCTGCATACAGCAGCGTGGCCAGCGTTTCGAAGTTTACCGGGCGTAGTAGCAGGGTAGTGGGCAACTCTTTCATTGCATCGGCAAACACCAGCAATGCACTGCTTACCAACGCTGGACGCAGTAGCGGGAAATGCACGCGAGCAAACGTACCGGCCCCATTTTCTCCCAGTAAACGTGAGGCTTGCTCAAGGGAAGGAGGAATACGGCCCAGCCCGGAATCCAGCGCGCCGATGGCTATGGCCTGAAAACGCATCGCACAGCAAATGATCAGCAAAATACCGGCAGACATCAGCGGTAAACCGCGCATGTCGAGCAGATCGGCCAGCCAGCGGTCAACCGCCATCGCCGGGGGAAGAAAACCAATCGCCAGAATCGTACCAGGCACGGCGTAACCTAACGAGGCCAGACGCATCACACCGCGACGAAAGCCAGGCATGGCGTTGTCTGCGGCGCTGCGACGTGCGCTCCACGCCACCAGCATGCTGACGCAAATCACCACCAGCGTGGTACCAGCCGCCAGCGATAGCGTGTTTTGCAATGCAGAAAGTAATGACGCGGACAGCGGATTCTCACCGCCTAACCGTTTGGCGCTCTCCCACAGTAAAAACAATACCGGGGCCAGGAAACCCAGTACAACCGGTAGCGAAATAACCACGCCGAGCAGCCAACCGCGCCAGCCATGCACGCGCGTGGGTTGAATTTCTCGCAGACTGCGACTGCTGAATCCTTGTTTTCTGCGACCGTAAAACTCCAGCGTCAGGATAAAGAAGATAAACATCAGCATCATGCAGGCGATTTGCGCCGCAGCGGATAAATCAGAGCGCGAGATCCACGTGGTGTACACGGTGACGGTTAAGGTTTGTACCCCAAGGAATTCCGACGCGCCGATATCATTGAGCGTTTCCAGCAGCGCCAGGCTGATCCCGACCGCCAGCGCCGGACGGGCCATTGGCAGGGCCACGCGGAAGAAGGTTCCGCTGGCGCTGCAGCCCAGGGTACGTGCCGCCTCCAGCAAATGCGCAGGCTGGCTGATAAACGTGGCGCGAGTGGTTAAATAAACATACGGATACAGTACTAAACCGAGCAGCAGGATCGCGCCGGAAAGGGAGCGTAAATCCGGCAAGCGGAACTGTCGCGGGCTATCGAAACCGAGTAAAAAACGGATGAAGGTTTGCAGTGGGCCAATGGGATGCAGTAAATCGAGCCAGGCAAAGGCCACGATATAGGTCGGCATCGCCAGCGGCAGCAGCAGCGCCCAGCTCAGTATTTTGCGCCCAGGAAAATCCCATGCAGTGACTGCCCATGCGCTGCCAACGCCAATCACGCCGACCATGACCGCGACACCTGCCAACAACAGTACAGTGTTTTTTAACGCAGAGGGCAACACCCAGGTGATGAGATTATCCCAGTGAGACAAATCAGCCTGTGTGGCCTGCCAGATGAGCGCCACAATAGGGGTCAGGACGCCGAGTGCAATACACAGGGCACCAAGATGTAACGGCGTTAATAATGACTGCGGCCCGGAAACCAGGCCGCGTAACGTCGGAAGCAATAGCGGTTTATTGATCGAATCCAACTTTATCTACCAGCAGACTAGCTTGTTTACGGTACTTCACGATTTCGGTTAACGGGATCTTGTCGACGTCGATTTCACCGATAGTGGCGCTGATAACCGGGTCGAGCGTTACACCTTTGAGTACCGGGTATTCGAAGTTCGCTTTCGCGTACTGTTGCTGGGCAGGTGCGGAAACCAGATATTCCATCAGCTTAACGGCGTCGGCTTTATTGGGTGCGTAACGGGCTACGGCAGCACCGCTAATGTTGACGTGTGTGCCGCCTTTCTCAAAGGTCGGTTTCACCACTTTAATGGCATCGCCCCACTGACGTGCATCGGTGCCTTCTTTGGCATTTTTCATATGACCGACGTAATAGGAGTTGGCGAGGCCAATATCACAAATCCCGCCGAGGATATCGCGGGCAACGTCACGATCGCCGCCGGTCGCTTTACGTGCCAGGTTCGCCTTCACGCCGCGCAGCCACTCTTCCGTTTTGGCCTCACCGTGGTGGGCAATCATGGCGGCAATCAATGCGGTGTTATACGGATGCTGCCCGGAACGGATACAGACTTTGCCTTTGTACTCTGGGCTTGCGAGCTGCTCATAATGCCAGTTATCGATAGGCATCGATTTCTCAGCGTAGAGCACGCGTGCACGCATGGAAAGCGCAAACCACTGATTATCTGCACCGCGCAGGTTAGCCGGAATGGCGGCTTTCAGCGCATCGGACTCTACCGGTTGCGTTACGCCCGCTTCGACTAAATCGATGAGGTTACCGGCATCGACGGTCATCAGCAGGTCTGCAGGGGAGTTCTTCCCTTCCGCTTTAACACGTTCAAGCATGCCATCCTTGATATACACCGTGCTCACTTTTATACCGCTGGTTTTTGTCCAGCTATCGAGCAGGGGTTGGATCAGGCCCGGTTCACGGGTGGTATAAAGCGTTAACGTATCCTGTGCGAAAGCCGGCAGGCTGACGGAGAGGACCAGGGCAGATGCAAGCGTGATACGGCGCAGTCCGGTGCGAGGCAGAGCATTCATCGTTTATATCCCAGAGTAATTGGAACGTACAGTGACCCGAGCAGGCGCTCGTTCTTTTGGCCTGCGTACAATAAATGATAATCACTAGCACTTACAATAATGGCAAAGTTTAAACGATTTACATTTACATAACTTTAAACAACGGTGTGATGTGGTGTTTACTCGGCGAAAAGTGGCGGGTAGAGAGAGGGTGAGACTCCCTGCCTCTAGTTCATGGATAACTACCGTTTTACGCGCGCTTTTTGTGACAGGGTTTCATCCATAATGGCGCTAACTTGTTTCATCACCGTGCCTGCGTTTTTGACGCCTTTCGCTTCCTGCTCGTGGACCCACTTGGTTTGCGCAGCCCGGTAATGGGTGGCGGTGTTCCACTGCGCGACCTCCTGCGATTGCAGAACGCGTACCGAGGCCCCAGCCTGGCGTAAATCGTCTATCTGGGTGTTAAAACACCGGTCCATGACTGAACCCAGAGATTGATACGCCGTTTCAGCCGCACGCTGAATGGCGACCTGATCTTCATGAGAAAGCGCGTTCCAGGTTTTTTTGTTCATCGTCAGAATATAGAGATGCCCCAGCCACAGATTTTTGGCGAGAAGCACATTGGGTGCGAACTGATACGCTTTAAGATCGTAACCGCTGTCCACGTTCAGCATCATGCCATCGATTGCCCCCGTTTTTTGCGCGTTATAGGTCTCTTGACCCCAGGGCATGGTCACCGGCTTAGCCCCTGCGTTTTGCAGAAAATCACGGTGCCAGAAGCTGGCAGAGCGCCATGTGCCGCCTTTGATATCGCTCAGCGTCGCTATGGGCTTAGCGCTGAAAAAGGCCAGTGGATAGCCAGTGGCAAGGAAAATACTCACCACATTATTTTTCTCAAGCTCAGCCGGGAATGCCGGGATGTCCGCGTAGACGTGGCGGAAGAAGGCCACCTGTTGTTCACTGGCCGGTCCGACGGGAAAGCTTTTAAATATCTGATTCAGGGGCAGCGCGTCGGCGGTGTATTCAGGTACGACAGTCGCTATATCCACCTTTCGTTCGTTGCCGACGCTGCGTAACGCATCGTAGCTGTTACTGAGCTCGCCGCTCCAGTGCGCCTCTATTTTCAGGCGTCCGTTGGACTCTTTCTCAATGGCGGGGAAGAGCACGTCGTTAAGAAAGCGAGTGCGCATCCCACCCAGCGGTTCATGATCGCTGTATGTCAGGATTTGTGTAGCCGAAACCGTGGTCGGTAGCAGCAGGGCGATGAACAGCATTGCCAGATATTTTCCGTATATTTTGTTGGGGCGCATACATTTCCTTTGCGTTGCTGAGATGAAAAGGGGTCAATGGCGGATGAAATTGTCAGGCCGTCTGCCCGGCTAACCAGCGCGTACCACTTGCTTTCATTTGTTGTTCCAGATCGCTGCCACGGGTGGCAAAGACGCGCTGAACCGGAAAACCACTTTTTTCCAGCAGATAAGCCAGCGCGGCGTATTCACGCGGATATTTCTCTGCCGCACTTTGGTCAATCGCGACCATGCCGAGCGGAAAGGTAAAGCTGGCCATATCGTAAATACTCTGGCGATGGAACAGCTTCCAGACGCCGTCACGTTTTTCTGCCATGTCATAGAAACGGTTATGACCAATGCAGCCCAGATTCAGCTTAACGTGCTCAGCGATAATCATTGCGTTGGTTTCGACAATAGCCCTCGTCGCGTTGGCATTGAAGGTCACTACCGGCGTGCCAATCAGATGCTTGGTGCGCACATCTGACGCTCCCATCCGCATTGAGCCCTCAACGAAATCGCTGGCGAGGCCCTCAAACCACGTGATTTCAATGGTGCCGTCCGGGTGAAAAAGGTTGCGCAGTTGCTCCCATTCCCCCAGATCGCGGTGCATCCAGCCCGTGAGAAGATCGGTAATTTGCAGACGGTCGTCCAAATAATTTTGCATAACATGTACTCCGGTACGGGATTGGATTTCAGTTTCATCCCCAATGGAGATAAACTCAAATAGATAGATATGACTGATTAATCATTTTATTTGATGATGGAGTGACAATATGGATCTGCGCCATCTACGCTATTTTCTGGCTGTTGCCGAAGAAGGCCATTTTGGTCGCGCGGCTCAACGTCTGCATATCGTCCAACCTGCGCTGAGTATGCAAATCAAGGCCCTGGAAGAGGAACTCGGTGGTCCGCTGTTTGTACGCACCAGCCGCAAAGTGGAGTTAACGGACGCCGGGCGGCTACTACAGGTCGAGGCGCAGCGCACGCTGGAGCAAGCGGATCACGCCCGACAGACCGTTCAGCGCTCAATACGCGGTGAAACGGGTCAAGTATGCGTGGGGTTTGCCGGTAATGCCGTCTTTAGCGGCAAGCTCACCAACGATCTACGTGCTTTTCGCCGAACCTACCCTGATGCCGAACTGGTTGTGAATGAAGTCGCACCGTTGTTGCAAGCCGAGGCTATCCTGACGGGACAGCTCGATGTGGGTTATACCCCCGATCACCACAAAATCCATGATGCCGCGCTAATGGCTGAACAGATCGGTGTCTGGCACCGGCAAGTGGCGATGGCTGACGACCACCCGTTGGCCGCACGGGCGTCGCTGACAATCGATATGCTCGCCGAGCAGCCACTCATTTTTTATGACGCGCATGGGGCTGATGAGTCGCTTTACACCGCACTTACCGAAATTATGGGCCATGCTCCGCATATCGCCCATTGCACCGCAAGTACCCTAAGCGTGCTTGCACTCGCCGCCGCCGGCCAGGGGCTGGCGCTGGTGCCCGATCCTCTGCAGCATGTGAATATTCCTGGATTGGTATACCGCCCACTGGATGCGCCGGAACTGTCGGCGAATCTGATGCTCATCAGCAGGCAACAAGAGAATAAGGGGGCTGTACAGGCTTTTCTGCAGATAGCGCGTGAAAATGCGGGAGTATAAAAGCAAAAAAACCGCTTAGTTTCCTAAGCAGGCTTCTTAAATTTGGCTCCTCTGACTGGGATCGCCGTAGCCAATAACTGGCTAATAAGTAAGCTAAACTTGAATTCACTGCTTGTCAAGACCACCAGAATGACTACCAATTTGCTGAATAGGTATATAACGATCTGTGATAGAACAAAGTAGCCAAAAAACTTGGTTTCGGTGGTGATGGCAAAGTGCCAGGTTTTCCAGACAGATCTTGATTGAATGGGCTGCTAAGAGACGGTTAACTCATCAAACTGGGCCAGGTTGTACTGTAATGGACAGAGAGGAAAATATCACCAATCACCAATCACCAATCACCAATCACCAATCAGCGATCTAGGCCTTGGCATTCAAATGGGTAAAGATAATTTATCTCTGCTGGAAGACCAAAGTCCGCTAAGACGAAGTGAGATTTTTGCTGGCAGTTGAAGCGCTATACTTGCCCTAACTGATGCCATAAAACGCTTGTCGAATATCTTAGGACGTGAAGCGGATATGACTGACCCTACCTGCATTATGTGGGCATGGCCGTAATTAAGGTTCTTGTTTTCAAATTTGAATCACCATGGGCACTGTGACGACGCCACCGATTGTAATTGCACTCGATATAATTAAATACCATAGCTCTTATCATTTCTGGCTGATAACACCTTCCCCGTGGATATATTCTGACACTCAGCTAGTGGAAGATGTTTTCCGCGCACGCATTGCCTTAACAGTACCTAGTTCGCTTATGCGACTGTGTAGTTTATGCCGCCGTAGGGCCATTTGTAACATATTGCAGATCCGGCGGAGTTGCTGTCGTCGGTCCAGCAGATGGTGACGTCGACACCAGATATACTTAACTTCAGGGCTTCGCGATGTATGTCGGGCCTTTTGGAGAATAGTCATTTCTTTGTCATATTTAGCCTGCAGGTATTTGAGTCTGGTATTCTTGGCGGCAAGTTCCTGCTTTTGCTCAGAGCTTGTCAGGAGTTGATGTTGTTCTTTACGCCAGCCATAAGTTTACGATTTCTAATGACCGAGTTTGCGGGTAGTTGCGGCCACATTGATACGTTCAGCGATTCACTATTCATGGATGAGAGCAGAGGTGTGATGCCCGTAAACGTCAAGCTGTACTGAGAGAAACGGTTTATATCTTACACCCGAATTTCTATTTTTTCTGGGTTCCTTTGCTAGATGAATCACATGCAGACAGACTGGCCAACGTGTTGATTGAAATAATATCTTCGCGTGAACTACTGACCCTTTTTGTACCTTACCGACAGTTCATTCGGTCATTCGAGGTGTACGGTGTTCGGCCACGCATGAGAATATGTGCGTAAAGCTATTGAAGGTATGTGACGCGAGAGAATTTGAACTGTATAGATTGTGAAAGGGGGGGCTGGAATTATCGCGAGTATTGAATGTTCAATATATAGAAAGCAAAAAATCTGCTTGCTTTCTTAAGCGGGTTTCTTAAATGCTCTTAAATAACCTTAATTGTAGTATGCTATCTTAAATTTAGGAAAATAATCTTATATCTTATTAAGAAACGAGGGAACTTCTTAAATCCTATTTTGTTTGAATCTGTAATTATCTATTATATTTACAAACAAAGATGAAGTAATGGTTTTTGAGTATTGAATAAAATGTTTATTGATATAATATCTGAAGACAAATACTGTGGTTTAGGTTTGCGTTGTTTTTTATTGTTCTATAATAAAAAATCATTTTTTGAATTTGATACCGTTCTTGACTCTGGATGTGATTCAATTTTTCTTTTGAAGAAAAGTGAAATATACCAGCACAAGAGTAATTTCATTTCTTTCTGCAGGACAAGAAAGGTTGTTATTTCAAAATCATTACCTTTAAGAAATATCCATGACTTAATTATGAGCTATGAATGTATTCAGGGTAAAGGAAAGGGGATGTTGTCAAGTTCAGAATTAAATGCGCTTTTTTTATTATTCAATGGCATGACTCCAAAAGAAATGGAGTTTATGTTTAAAATAAGTCATAAAACTATTAGCGCTCAGAAGTTGAGTGCCTTAGAAAAATTAGGGTGTAAAAATTTAAAAATACTTTTTCGGACAATGAATGCTTGGGAAAATTGTATTAATAAGGGAGTGCCTTTTCGCAAGTCGGATACATAGTTAGCCGGTTTTTATACTTACATCAGCGAAATTAACATTATTTATGAAAGCATCAAACCCTTTTAACTCATTTTTTTAATTATTGTTGCTTTTTTTCATTTTTCACACTATTGCTTTAGTATTTTCTAAAATATCCATTGCTTCTTTAGAAGATGAAAGTATGGGAAAAATATAGATGATATTGAGGATAGTACAGAAGCATATATTCTTTCCTGGAATTTGCAATCTCGAGATGAGGTGTTAGCGGTAGATAGAGGCATTATCGACCTATCTACCGTTACTCCAGAGCAGTTGCGTAGTAGCTTATCCGGAAAGATGAGATCTGAAGTTGAAGGCGGTTATCAAGATTTGGAACAGTTCAGGTTCGTGCGAATACTGACCAAATTTATACGCTTAACAATTACTCTTTTGAATTAATTCTATCTCTGACGATGCGCGAGAATGACTTATTTTTTCACACTAGGGTATTCATCGTGAAGATGGATGCCCCTTGATGAATAATTAAAATATTCCTTAAAGTATTTTTGATTAACAGAAAGCAACCATCTGATAGATGGCTTAAATAATAATGTTATCCATGGGTTATATAAGAGCAGATCATTCTCGCTTAGTAATTCTTTATTAAATTTTATGTGCTAGATGTGGCATTGTATCGCTTAATTCATACTCAATTTTTTTTCACGTGGCTTTGACAACGTAATAATACAGAGTATAATGTTATTAATTTATATTTATGGTGTCAGTATATGTTCTGGATTAATAACGATAATATTAAATTCTATCCAGACAAAAACCAGCTGGTATCGGTGAGTAACCCTGATCTGAGCGCAATGCTGACAGCGCCAGCTAGTCGTTGCTTGGTCCTGTTATTGGAATCTTTTCCAAATATAGTTCCTCAAAAAGATTTTTTCACTTTCGTCTGGGCTGAAGATGGGATGCTTGTCCCGGCAAATACGCTTTATCAGAATATATCAATCGTTCGTCGTGGACTACGAACAACGGGAGAAACCAATGATACGCTGGTTTCAACAGTTCCTCGAAAGGGTTTCCAGATTGATAGTAGTGTGAAGGTTACTAAGGTTTTACCTAAAGAAGCAGAAGCAGAAGCAGAAGCAGAAGCAGAAGCAGAAGCAAGTGAAAAATCGGTTAAAAATGAGCTCCAGGATAAACATTTTTCCCCTGAAGCAGAAATTTCCGTTACTGAAACCCTGCAGTTGAAAACTGATAATAAGAAAGGGTGGAGCTATAACCTCATTGTACCGTTAATATTGATGCTAATATCATTTGGTCTCGGTGTTTTATTAATTCAGCATTCCTGGAATAGTGACGTAGAAAAAAACTTCTTTAGTACATATACCATTAACTCAATAGAGAATGGCTGTCATTTCTTATCCAAAAATGATGATATTAAAAGGTTTGGTAATTTTACAAAATTCAAAAATATGATTAAGCAAACAGGGGTTGATTGTAAGAAATATCCATGGATTTATTTTCTTTCATCCAGCTCAATGCCTGCCCTGTCAGCATTCATCTGTAAAGAACCTTATGAGAATACTTCACATTCAGGATGCGTCACCCTCTATTTTCGGGAGATAACAAGTGACTAAAAGGACGGTGGTTGTATATTGTTTGATTCTGTTTGTCGCAGGCGTAACATTATCATGGTTTTATAGTCTGAAAAAAGAGAGTGGGGATGATGCGGAAGTATGTTCAGCCTCAGTAGTTGTTTACCACAATAATATCCGTGCCAACCTGACGCTGGATTTTATGTATAATTTGAATGAACAAGCAGGCGTCGTCACAGTTAATGGTACTTATTCTAAAGATGATAAAGTTATCGGTGCAATCAGAAGGGATGTATCTTATATATGGACTGAAAACAAAGACTCTTTCAGTTTTACATCAGTCAAAGTGAATAATATTATAAATGATGACTCTGTCTCTGATGAGGCAATTAGTGAATTACTTCCGGATTTTTACATCTACCCTGAAAAAAATGTCGTTTATTCTGTCCTACCACAGGGCTCAGATAGTTTTATGTTCTCAGTAGGCAAACGCCCCGTATTTCTCTGCTACCGTTAAAAATCTCGTTCTTTCCCCTAATGCATACTAGATGTTTCTATCTCTGGTATGCTCCATGCTACTTCTTTTGCTTTTAATTTATTCTCTTTAAAAACAATATCTTGATTATGTTTTTGATGTTGTGTTTTTAACTCTTAAATTTAACTAAATATATTAGTAATGTCATTTAAGGAAATTTAAGAATAGTTAAGATGCATTTTGTTTACCTTTTTATGTTGCCAGTAGATGATCGGTATCATAAATCACTCTTAGTATATTTTTTCCAAAGTAAATATTCTATAAGTTGGTTGGCGTTTATATATAATTGATTTTTACGAGGTTGTTTAAATGAATCGTGTCTTTCGTGTCTTATGGAATAAGGCAGCAGAAAGCTGGGTTGTCGTTTCTGAACTTATGACCACAAGGAAAAAAAGTGGGCAACGTTCGATCTGTACAGTAACAGCTTTGGCGGCGTTGGGAGCTAGTGCTTGGGTATATGCTAATGATGTATCGAGTTTAAATTTTAACCCCGTAGATTGTGATAATGCAGTATGCTCTTTTGAGGTCTCTAATGGCGCATCTCATACTCTTAGCGGGTCGCTTGCGACGATAAATAAAGGTAAAAATAACCAGACATCTTTGACGTACGAAGAAATGGTTGATTTTGGCCTAATTGTCTAGGGATCAAGAGATTGGGAGCGATTAAATACAGGATCCAGGACAGAGGCGGTACTGGTACCTGATACCAATATCCCCGGTTCATATATTTCGGTTCCTGTTTATACCTCATCAAATTTCAATTCTGGTTCATGGGCTATTGATCCGGCTACAGGTGAAGCAATCACGTATTACGTAAATACCGGCGATATTCATGACATGCAGTATGTCAATTCCAGAATGGGGCAAGTAGCCAGTTCAGGAGGAACGTTAACACTTGATTTGGGCGATCCAACCAAAGGGATCTCCGCGAGCGAGAACTATTTTGCTTTGGTAGGAAAAGCGGGAGAAACAGGAAAAACGTCATCCTGGTTTTATGCCGATGGTACAGCGGGAAATAATAGCGAGATTGTCTGGAACTCTAAAAACACCGCATTCCTAGGTTATTACCCTGCTTCAGCCGTAGGTGGGCAAGAAGTTGAGTCGACACAGCGCTTTCAGGTTCCTGTTTATGCAGGAATGTTTAAAGTGACTGATGTAAAAGGGAATACCACGACGCACACCGTGACAGATGTTGCATCGCTGGGGGTATACAATAACTGGGTTATCGATCAACTGAAAAAAGGTAATCTCACCGCCTCTAGTTATAATACCGTTTTATCATATGGTTACAGTTATAAAACGGAGGAGTCTGTGTATAAAAGTTCCTCACTGGTCACTGCCGGTGATGAAGTTACTCTGGCTCCAGGGACGATGGCGCTAGCACAAGCAGATGGCGAAAATGCAAAAGTTCGCCTTACCCGTGAAGGCGACATCGAAGCGAAAGTAAATAACAGTAATATCATTTTTTATGGTTCTAGCGGTGGAACCATTGTTAATGATGGTGTGCTTTCCGGATTTAATTCTGGGACAAGTCTTTCAGCTATTAGCGCCCTGGTGAAAGTGGATACAGGCGGCCACTTTGAAAATAATGGGCTTATGAACGTAGGGTTTCTGACCAACGGTAATGAAATTGATACCTCCACCCCTGTTGATATGTTTACGGCTCGTGGTGTGCTTGTTGGCGCGAATAGCTCTGTCGATAACACCGGCATTATCAATGTAGGATCGGCAAACCAGGCGCGTCAGAATTTACCTAACCAATTGATACGCGGCATAACGCTCAATGCTACGGGTAGTAAGGGCACTAATAGCGGAACAATCAATGTCGCCGTTAATGTAGATGGTTTTTCTCCACTGACTACGGGGGTGGAGTTAATCGGCAAGAGTTCTTTTGGGGTTGCGCCGGAATTCACTAATAACGCTGATGGGGAAATATATATCGGTCGCACTGCCCAGTATCTCTCTGGTGCGGGGGGTAAGGATATCCCACTTATTGGTAGTATCGGAGTGATGGCTAGTGGCGCTTCGAAAATTAAGAATGCAGGAAAGATTACCATTGGCGCAGAAACGCAGGGCGCAGTGGGTATAAAACTCACAGCCGGGGCAACAGGGACGAATACCGAAACAGGGGTTATTAATGTTAACAGCGCGGTATTGGGGTTACAAAATCTCGCCGTTCAGGCTGGCGATGGGAGTAAATTCACACATAACGGCACCATTAATCTTAATGGTGTCAATCAGGTAGGGTTGAAGGCCACTACTGAAAACTTATCCGGTGAAAGTGGAAGGTCGGCCAAGATTATCGATGCTGGTATTGTGAATATCAATGGCAGTATGGGGACGGAAGGGGTTCGTAGCTACGGTTTAATGGCTGAGGGTGCTGGATCACTGATTGATATGCAAGGTGGAGAGATCAACCTGAATGGTGATGGTGGTATTGGTGCTTATGCCATCGATGGCGGTCGTATCAATATCGCCGCAGGTAGCAACATTAACTTCAATAGTGGCGTGAATGGAATCGGGTTCTTCGCATTTGGTGAGGGGGCAACCATAAATATTGGCGGTAACCAGCCGCTGGATATTTCTATCGATGATTCCACGCTTATCCGTATTGATAGTGGTTCGACGCTGGCTACTCAACCCAATCAGAAGTTGATAGCTTCCGGTAAAAATTCCACAGCATTGGTAGTAAGCGGCGAAAATTCTCACGCAAATATGGATTCTCTTAACTTCGCAATCACCGGTGAAAAATCCACAGCAGTACGAGTGGAAGGTGGGGCAAGAGGGGAAATGAGTGGGGCCTCGCAACTGGCGCTCAGCGATAAAACGACGGCAGTAGTGATAGATAACATCCGCTACGATGTTAATGGGGTGGCTGTAGGGCGTGGTGATTCTCTATTTACTAATACGGCTGATATTTATGTCAATAACGCCAAAAGTGTGGTGTTGTTTAATGTTAATAACGGCGCGAAATTGATCAACACCGGCAATATTGAACTGAGCGATGGTACTGCGATTGTGCTGAGCGGCGTAGGATCAACGGTTTCACCTGATACGGCGGGGCAATTTGGCTCGATAACTGTGAATGATGGTAACGCAGGCATTCAGGTGGCTAAAGGTGCAACGCTCAATACATCAGCATCGATCACTGTGGACGGTAGTGCTAGTGCGCTACTAGTAAACGCTGATGCGGGACGTGTTGTGCTCAATGAAGATGCTCATCTTACGGGGAAAAGTGGTGGGTATGGAAACATTATCACTAACCAGTCCTCTTCCGGGAATGTTCTGGTTGATGGTGCAACCATTGAGATGTCGGGTTCTGGAGCAGCTTTACTGTCAGAGAATAATATCGACTCGCTATCCCATGGGTATATTCTTGTCTCCAGTAACACGGGGGGCAAAGGGATTGCATTATCCGCAGCGGATGGCTCAAGAGGTGAAGGTAGTCTGGAAGTCAGCGATAACTGGAAAATTGATGTTCTGGGTGATGGCTCCGGGGTATATAGCAACACCACTGGCTCGTTGGTTGTTTCAGGGGTTATCGATGTATCCGGAACGGGTAATGCGGTGAAAAGCGATGCGACGGATATTTTGTTTATTAACCCTTCGGCTGTGCTCACTGGCCAAAATTCCAAAGCTGTACTTGTTTCAGGTACCTTAAACCAGATGGTGAATTCTGGCCAGATTCTAGCACATTCTGTGACTGACATGGCGGTAGAGCTGAGTGATTCCGATGAAATACTGATCAACACAGGCAACAGCAAAACTTCAGGTGTGATTCATACCGGTGCAGGAAATGACACAGTACTGTTTACCGATAACAGTTTGCACAATGGAATACTTAAAACCGGTGATGGTGACGATACTGTGACTATCCAGGGGAATAACGTCTCGGTTGAGCATCTGGAAGGTGGGGCCGGGCATAATACCTTTATTCTGAGCAATGTCACCCAAGCAGTGGCTGATGAAAAGCTCAGCAAGATGATCAATGGTTTTCAGTCTATACATCTGTCGAATGCAACTATTCTCGATCTACAACGTGATTTTTGGGAAGACGATCTCTCTAACCGGGCGACAATAGCAGGACGTACTCTTGATATCGATGAGAGCAGTAGATTAACAATTTCCAATGATCAACGGTTAACTGCCGATGTGAACAATAGTGGGAATATTGCTTTCCTGGGAAATAGAAATACCTTCGCATTTGAGCAGAATATTGTTAACAGCGGAATGTTTGCTCTTAATGCAAATAGACGTGTCGGAGATACGTTACAGGTTAACGGCGATTACCATGGCAATGGTGGTGAGATTAGTTTTGATGTTGTGTTAAACGGTGATACGACCTCTCCCGGCGATCAAATGATTGTGGAGGGTAACACCAGTGGAATCACTAAAGTACTCGTCACCAATACCGGTGGTAATGGTGCTCGGACTGTAGAAGGTATCAAATTAATCACCGTGAACGGGGCGTCTACTGGGGATTTCATCAAAAAAGGGCGTATTGTCGCTGGGGCGTATGACTACGATCTTGTTCGAGGTCAGGGGATGAATTCGGGTAACTGGTATCTAACAAGCTCAACGGGCGAACCGCCGGTTTTATTTGACCCGGAACCTGCACCAACTACACCGGATGTGCCGGTAATACCAGAGGTGCCCGCAATACCGGATGTACCAGTAATACCGGATGTACCAGAAATGCCAGGACCTGTTCCTGCACCCATCGTCGCGCAGGTAAGACCGGAAGCAGCTGCGTATGTGGACAACCTTTATGCTGCTTATTCGTTATTCAACATAACGTTGCAGGATCGTATGGGTGGAGCTCGAGGAGTTGATTCAGACAGGAATGAGCAGTCTGGTTTGTGGTTGCGTCAAACAGGTGAACATCTCCGCTCCCGCGACAGTAGTGGGCAGAACAACACGCGGTCAAATCGATATGTTACTCAATTAGGTAGTGATGTTGTTCGTTGGAGCAGCAATGGACAGGACCGCTGGCTGTTTGGGGTTATGGCGGGGTATGTGTAGTGGTCAACAAAAACTGGCCACAGCTTTAG
>NZ_SZXN01000038.1:0-1196 GCF_005281195.1 Citrobacter sp. wls613 | reverse complement strand
TGGCGGATTCAAGTCCGAAGTGCAACGCTAAGCCGCCTTTCTTAGCTCCGCAAACACCACCGAAGGTTGTCTGAACCCCAGACACTTGCGTGGCCTGCTGTTCAACGCTCCCTGATAGCGTTGTAAGTCTTCTTCTGTCACTGTCCGCAGGTCTGTTCCTTTCGGGATAAACTGTCTTAACAACCCATTCGTATTCTCGTTCAGCCCACGCTCATGCGAGGCATACGGATGGGCAAAGTACGTATCTGCGTTCAGTGCTTCTGCTATCGCCTTGTGCTCACTAAACTCTAGACCGTTATCGAACGTTATTGTGTGACATACATCCTGATACTCACTCAGCAGTGAGATAATGGCCTTACTGACTTCCACCGCATCCTTTGAAAACACCTTTTTTGTCAGGTAAATACGGCTTTTGCGTTCTGCCAGTGTCACGATAGCACCAGTGCCCTGTTTACCCTGCACCAAATCGGCCTCCCAGTCCCCCAGACGGCTACGGTCATCGACGACTGACGGCCGTAGCTCAATGGATACCGCGTCAGGGATGCGCCCTCGTTTCTGCCCGTAGCCCTTACGATATCGCCGTTTGCCCTGCCTAAGATGCCTGTACAACTCGCCACCGCTACGCTTATCCGCATAGATATACTGGTAAATCCATTCATGGCTGACTGCCAATTGCACTTATTTGCTCAGGACTCCACTTCCACTCCAGAGCAAATATCACGAAATCTATGGTCTGCTGAGGAATTGTCCTTTTGGCAGATGACAGCCGCCTATCACAGCACTTCTGGTGTGCCTGTTGTGGGTTATAACCAGTATCTGAAGTGTTACGCCTCAGTTCACGGGAGACCGTGGACTTGCTTACACCGATACGGATACCTATCTCATGGCAGGATAAATTATCCTCACGCAGTATCGATATCTGGTATCGTTGTCCTTCGGTTAGTTGCTGATACTTCATACTTACTCGCTCATCTTTGGTCGGAAGAGCAGGATAGCTTATCAGTAGCTAACCGTCCTTCCATCTAACATGACCGAGCGTTGCACTTATTATCTGAATTCGCGATTACTGTATGTTTCTTTCAATATCAATGCTGCTCAATCAGCAGATGAAACAATCGCTCCAATGAAACAATCTCAACAAGTTTCGGTTTACAGCGTAACAAGGCTTTGTTGAATAAATCGAACTTTTGCTGAGT
>NZ_SZXN01000039.1:0-1005 GCF_005281195.1 Citrobacter sp. wls613 | reverse complement strand
TAAAACACTATCAATAAGTTGGAGTCATTACCATCGTGTTCAGCAGAATAGCCGGAGGAAGTTTCCTACTGTCGATAAGAAAGGATTGGCACAGGGAGTGTGAATATCGAAACACCATCACAGAATAATGCCAGATAGAAATGCGATAGTAGGGTTGGATATTTAAATAAGGAGCATCCCGACTTAAAATGAATATGACTGCGTAACCAGGCGCAATAAAAAAAGCGAAAGAATCGCTTTTATTCTGGTTGTTTTTTCGAAGAGTGACCGTTTTCTGAGATGACAAGAAATAAGGAAGTCCTATGATCGCTAGCGGAATAGTTCAAAAACTGAATGCGCAAATGAATCAGGAGTTTTATACCTCAAATTTGTATCTTCAGCTCAGCCAGAGGTGCAGCGAGAATAGCCTTAATGGCACCGCACTATTTTTGCGTCATCAGGCGCAAAATACGGTGACGCAAATGATGCGCATGTACGAATACATCAAACAGAGCGGCGCCACGCCGGTGTTACAGGAGCAACACGCCCGGTGCGGTGAATTTTCCACGCTGGAAGATCTGTTTGAGCAGACGGTAAGCGATTACCAGAAGCGCATTAATGCGCTGACCTCTTTGACGGAAGACGCCCAGGCAGCAAACGATAAGTCAGCGATTAACTTCCTGAAGCGATACAGAAAAGAGGAAATCGTGGACGGGACGCTGTTGCAAATCATTCTGGATGAAGTCCGCAGCGCTAAAAAAGCGGGCATCAACATGCAGCAAACCGACCACTATCTGGTTGGCGTGATCGATCGCTATCACTAAATCAATTTCGCAGTACGAGGAGGTTTTACGCCTCCTCAGAAAATCTGTTTTACATCAGAAACAGAGGTTTATGCCAGTGAACATTTGATACCCAACACGTCATAGTGATTTTTTAACTTAGCGTTTTTATATCGTGCCAAAAATGTCTCTGCTTGTGTCTTTATATTAAGGAAGGTGCGAATAAGCAGGTCATTTCTTCCCA
>NZ_SZXN01000036.1:104879-111911 GCF_005281195.1 Citrobacter sp. wls613 | reverse complement strand
AGGATCTGCCAGACGGTGCTGAGACGACGCTTACGTTTCACGACACGGCTTATTGATTTAATTATTCAATTAGAATGGGACTTGAATCCACACAAGCCGAACACCAAGGCGAGGTTTTACTGATACAAAACGGAGAACGTAAAGCATGTCGCAAGCGCTACCTCAACTGGATTGCGGTTGGCCGGATGAGTACGGGCATTTAGCACTTTCTAAAAGTGCCTCATCTTGCGCTAGTAGGGTAATCACGTCTCCAGCAATATCAGCCCTGATTCCAAGAGATTTGTGTGCAACATAGGCAGCAACAGCCAACGGCCTCCATTTAAAGCAAGCTGCAATACGCCTGATCTCTTCAATAACCTTGAATGTGTCACATTCTAAGGCCAAGCTTGCACGCGCTGTGTCAAAAGATATTCGCTGAGCATTGGTCAGCGGGGGAAGCCTTTTAAGCTCTGCTGTGATTATTCGCTGAGCTTCAACACCTATAGAAGATCCGCCTTCGACTATCCCCGTCAATCCAACAAGTTTTCCACCATCACTACGGCTATTATCATCTTTGACCTGGAGCGGAACAGTCTGGGCCATCAGCTCGACATCCTGCTGAAGGAGATCGAGCAATTCGGGCATAATTTCAGGGTTAATTACACCTTTCAAAGCATCTACTCGTTTTGCCAAGGTCACAGGAGAGCAACCCAATCGAGTTGACATAGAAATAAGGCGACTTGCTATCATGAAAATGTCATTCAAGCCAATTAAAGGCTCACACTCGCTGCGGAGTATCATATCTTCACGTTGGGCATAATTTTGCTTAATGGGTTTCCTGACCTTAGGTTTTGCTTTTTGACTCGTATAGCCACGCAAAGCATCCTGCGTGCTTTCTATTAGCATGTTAATACTGTTTGTCAGATCTTCACTTCCTTTCAGACTGGAGGTGATCTGATGCATTTTATGAAGCCTTGCCAGCATTTCAGGCGTTGCGCTCCCTGACGCTATACTCTGGCTTATCTCATGCATATTTTTGATAATTCCAGTGGCAATTTGCGATGGGTCAGACGCAATATCTTTAACTTGGTGGCTATTTTGTATTGTACGCTCCATCAGTTTGAGCACGTCTTTCCAATCGGTTTTTACACCACATTTTAGGGCTTCAAGCCTGGAAATCGTATTACGAAGGCTGTGACATTTCGCCAAAGGGATGGCCTCGCCTGCGTTTTTACCCATTCTCAGCCAATTAATAAGGGCAATAAAATCGTTTGCTGCAGAATCATTCAACCCTTCAACGACACGTTTTCTCACATCGGGATCAGAAAAGTTCGTTCTTGGCTTCGGAAGGCGATCATTTTTATGGTCGCTTGGTTTCTTCATACCGTTTACTCAGAATATTTTAATGAATCAAGCGTTGCTCGATGTCAGTAGAATAAGGGGTTAAAACAATACAACTCAATCAAATATAAGGATATCCCCCTCATTGAGCAATATTGAAAACGGTCTTTCTCGTACTCTTTCACGGAGCGGTCATCACACATTGCCGTTCTTCAGGTTGGTCAGGTATGGATTCGGGTGAGCCCGTCATCGCTCAATCCGGACTTCAGCGACCATTGCACATATCAGTCGCAACTGAAGGGATGCCCACGTTAACGCCCTCTTGAATAGTGGATAAAAACACAGTATAAATACTGTATATTCATCCACCAGAAAGGCAGTGTGCAATGTTTGTGGAACTCGTTTATGACAAAAGAAATTTTGAGGGTTTACCGGGTGCAAAGGAGATTATTTTAGGTGAGTTGAGTAAGAGGGTTCACCGACTCTTCCCGGATGCGGATGTTCGAGTTAAACCGATGATGACACTACCGGGGATCAACACAGATGCCAGTAAGCACGAGAAAGAACAGATAAGCCGAACCGTTCAGGAAATGTTTGAAGAGGCTGAGTTCTGGCTGGTGTCAGATTAAACATCTCTGATTCATCATACTGGGTAAGTACAACCCGCCGCGAGTGGCAGTCATTCAAGACTCACACTTCAAACATTCGCCAGTCAACCGCTGCCATATCTTTACATACAGTGTGGTGGCGGCAAATTTCCCGACTTTGATTTCCAATTCCCTTTTCTCGTTCTGAAAGCAAAAGAGCATTTTGTTGTTACGTTTGCGGTGAGGCAGTAATGCCCTCTCTGTATGAGGAATCTGTGGACTGACCCCACCCCGGTAGACGATCCTGCCCTATAGTTGGACTGCCCCCACCCCGGTATGGAGAAACCAACCGGCGACACAACGCAGGCGGCATGTTCGTACAGTGTGCACAGTTGCGTCAGGCTCAGATCACCTTTATGCAGCGTTAAATCAGCGGCTGGTGCTGGCCCCACAATCCATTCAACGCATGGCTCTGTATCGGCAACGCTCACCACAAAGAAACCCAACTGGCGAAGCATACGTGCTGCAACATTCAGGTAATGCGGATCCGGGTTGCGGCTGCCGCTGGCCCATTCGGTGCGAACGGTACCCATGCCAGAATCCCAGCACAAACAGAGCCTCCGACCAGAGCGAGAATGATGGCCACAGAGCCAGGAAGAATTTTAACGCCCATCACTGGCGGGAGTTGTGGTATCCAGGGTCGAACCAGGTAAAACAACAATACGCAGGTTATAGCGTCAGCGCAGCGTTCCCGGATTCGACCACCGCCGTACATCCAGTGAGCTAATTCCCCCAGGACAACGATAAAGAGCAACTTCATCCACTCCGGGGGATTACCCATCAACTGAGTGAACCAGTCAGCGATACTTGATTTGTATGGCATGTTTATCACCAGAAGATAGCGCCTCGCCCAACAATGTCAGGGTATGCGATTGATTAGGCTGATTGGGCGGGCGCGTATTCGAATAAAAAATCCCCGGACGCAGGGGAAACATAGTCACTACTTTTTTTCAGCAAATCCACAGAGTAAAATTAACTAGCTGATACAGAAAGAAGGGGGTTACAGAATTTTGCTCAAAATGCGGTTCAGGGTTTAATATCTAGGTATTTTCTGGTGAAAAGTCACCCATGTTGATATCGTAAGATTGTGTGTGCAACTGTCTAAACGAGATAATTCGATGAAAAAAAATTATATAGTCAGCGGTAGATATACCCTGCAAGGTATAAAGTATGAATATTCAAAGAATCCTTGTTATTGCATTCTTCATTGCAAGGTTCTCGAATTCAGCAGAGATAAAAAAGCCAATGCCAATAATCTAGCGCCGCATCGCTATGGAGAAATAATAGCATTACATTTACCAGAACATTACATTCCTAAATTTATAGAAAAAATAGAAAAAGCAGAGCTAATTAAAAGTGACAGGGGTATTTTTAAGGGATTAATATTTCATGCTGAAGTTCGTGACAATGAGCAACTCCATTCAATAAGAAGGATAAGTAAACCTAAAGAAGATGAACATGTTGATATTGACGGCATACTGTAATCTAAAAAGCCCCAGAGTCCTGGGGCCAAATATAAACCAATCAACTTAATAATATAACATTTCCGTCAGCGTTGGAAGATTCTTGTTATTCATCCTATCTTCCTGAGACCAGTGCATAAACCATGGTGGTGCTTGCCTAACTTCTAAATAGGTTTCTCTAGTATCATCCAGTTCAAGCCTAGACATACAAAATTCAACTCCAGTGTCAGGATAAACAGCATATACAGAACCATCATCTTCTTGATAGTTAGAAACATAAACTTTCTGAATGATTGGATATACAAGATTTCCCATCCAATCTGTATATTTATTGCAGGAATATCGTGTTGAATAGCTATCGTCGAAATATAGAATAGGCATATTGCACCTTCCCTAATTGTAAAAAATCAGTGAAGAGCACTCTTGCGCCCATCGCCAAGGGCGGCGATGGGCGCATTCTATCCATTACTTAACGGAACAATCAAGCAAAAGCCATTAAAAGACAAAAATCATTTGAAAACAGGTTGTTACTGAGTAATTGATTATCTTACAGATCGATGCTATGACATGGATACTGATGCATTGCATCTCGCGAATACCCCTGTCGTATCGCCGGAAAGTAAAAACCCCGCGCTGGCGAGGCTTTTGAAATTTGTCTGATTGTCGCTTTTTGTCGCTGCCATCCGGCGCAGATCTGCCAAGCATGAATGGAGTATCAACTTTCCTGAGTCATTTTCAATGATTTCACAGAAAATAAGCACATTTGGTCTATTTATCCTGATTTTTAGCCACCAAAAAAACTTTGGCTTTGAAGATTTGGAGACACCATTTCACTCTTTCTCTGGCTTCATGAGACGTTAACCACGGGGCTATCTCCTGCAAATCCCGTGTGAGGTCTGAGATTTTTTTTCGCGTGGTGTAATAACTCACCCCGATAATGTAAACCGGATCATTCACATCAAATGCCTGCAACACACATTGCTCGACAAAATCGACATCATCATCATGGATAACTGCAGGGGATTCACCGAGGCCTTCATTGCGGCAAACAATACAGCCCAGCGCCACAACGCGGTCCAGGTGCCTTTGCTCAGCTTTGGTTTTGTAAGTGAGCTTTTTGCTCATACTGTACCTCCTGCGCGAACAAAAGCACCGCCCTGTACAGGACGGCGAGAATAGGTTACTTCAGTTTTATGCGCCATCGCGTACTCCGGTTGGCGCAACTTTGACTCAGTCAGGGTGTTCAGCCCTTCAGGGATTATAGTAATGGAATTCTTTTGATATCCAGACATCAATTCAGCTTCCGCCAGCATCCTGAGACTGGTGACGAACTCATCAGGAGCCAGAGCAAACCCGCTGTCCACTCTTAGCTTATCCATATCAAACAAAACCGGACCGGTTAACTCACGCAAACCGGGAACCAGGGACTCCGGAACGTAAATCACTATCATGTTTTCGTTAATTGACATGTTGTTCATCCCAAAGGAATGATATTCATCTTTTCGGGATTTTCCGTTTTACCTTCCAGCGCTAAAAGTTCAGTTAAGTTGGTGTTTAAAGTCCCCGAGATGCTCCGATAATTAGTGCCAAATGTTGCTTCCTGTTTTCATTTTCGGTTCTGGCCTCACTTGTGGTGAGATATTTGCACCTAGGTATCGATATTCGTTACATCAGAGGTAGCAGGAGCTTGATTTTCTGTACCACGGCAACTTTGTCGGAGTACGGATCACCAATTGCCTCAAACGTCTCTGCCAGAGAAGTTACTGCAGCGTGCTTTGATTCATCTTCCAAGTATCTTGCGATGAATAATGGGGCCAACGCTTCGTACTCGGCTACTGCGGTTGCATCTTCACTGTGTTTGGCATCCAGCTTTTCACGCGCCGTAGACTTATCGGAGTCCCCTCGTCTTGCCACCAGCAAAATAATCACTATGACCCATGGGGCAAAGACTGTAGGTGAAAGCACCACGCTCAGAAATAACCACCCTAAAACGTTGCGCCCGCGGGAACGGGCAACAACACCAACCACGATAAGCGGGACGAGGATAAGAATGAGAATAAAAAAATCCAAAATTGACATGACTACCCCTTGCTTTTATTGAATTGATTATTTTTTTGCAGACATGAGCTATGGTTGCCCCCAAAGCCGACGCGAATGTAATCAGTCCCCCAAAAGTTAGCACCTCACTCACACTACGTTTATTGTATGCGAGACTCCTTATGAGCACTTCCCCATATATTGCATAAGGTTATATTAATCTATGTATATATTAGGGAGTCCCCGACAGGATGCGTGGACTCTGTGTATTTTAAGAACTCGTGTGAAGTTTTGATCGATTGTAACCCGCGGTTATTCACGGTAAGCGTGGCCAGGATGACAATGTCAAAGTAAGCCTTAAACCAACGCCTCTGATTCAGTGAGCGCGTTCTGATAGCGCTTGACTGCCTCTGCAAAGGCTTGGGCGGCATCGGCATTCGACACCATGTATTCTTCGGTCACCCCGGTTTGAGACTGAAAAGTAATATTCCCATAAATACAAATGGGGATTTGATAGTTGTCTTTAAATCGACGATCTGGTGAGCCATTCTTATTCGTTTTCGCCCATGTATGCCCAGCTATAGTGGAATCACTCGGCCCCCCCCTCCTCCTCATGAAATCCCCGATGTTCAGCACTAATTTGTAATTCCCGCAACTCAATCAATGCGAATGCCCCATCGGTGCGAGGTAAAACAGCAACACCTGGATAAAGCAAAATATCGTCACCATTGACATTTTCAAACCGCATCGCGCGCCCTGCAAACTGAGTAAGGTCAGTAGAACTGAAATCGAAGGTAACGGGGTGACGATTAACAGATCGCGTGGCTAACGTCCTTTCGGCAAACTGGTCCGTAGCCTTATCCGCAGTAATATCCCATTTTTTGACACTCGATTTTAATACGTCGAATGTACGAACCATCGCTGCGTACGCTCGCTGTGAGGCATCACTGTTTTCGAAGGTTATAGAAATTTTAGTGCTGTCTTCCCAAGACACGAGACGAGAAATTTCTTCTTGGGTTTGGGGAAGTTCAGTTTCAAGTTCTGCAATGCGGCGCCTGTAGAACCAACGGAATAGACTTGATTTACGCCGAACCAATTCGCTCCTTTGTTTTGATTCCTCGGCAAGAGCGGTAATCCCCCCCATTTTTAACGGAGGCAATAAGTAGAGTCAGGCCATGCGTTGTATATGCTGCATCGGTGTGTAGCCATTCAACGCCATATTTGATCGTTCTTGATTATAAAACTATTGCCACTGCGTGGCATAGCTCTGCAATTCATCCAGCGATGAAAACAGATGCTGCCCCAGCCAGTCATAACGCACTGTCCGGTTATATCGCTCAATATAGGCATTCTGCTGAGGTTTGCCGGGCTGAATAAAACGAAGGCTTATATTCTGCTGTGCGGCCCATGACATCAGTATCCTCCTTGTATATTCCGGTCCGTTATCACACCGAATGGCTGCGGGTTTTCCCTTCCATGCGATGAGTTGCTCAAGTGTTCTGACTACCCGACTGGTCGTGCATGAAGTCCATCGACCAGCATTCGTTGCTGCTTTCAGGCACTGC